>JAAZVJ010000138.1 GCA_018623675.1 Synechococcus sp. HW_metabat.54
GAAAGCACTCACATCACCTTCACCCCGACTGTCGCGGATCGAGGCGAACGCTTGCCGAAAACCAAAACCAATTCTGAGTAGGGGCTGAAACTTCAGCCCCACCATCAGATAAACACCCGTTAATCCAATAAGCCAAAGAGTCGGTTGCCCCCACAGGAAGTTATTGAGATCAAGGAGCAGTTTGTCCAACTGAGTTCCAACGCTTCAGGAAGTATGCCGAAAGCGCTCAAGGGATTAACCCAAGAGCTGTAAGTCTTCAAACAGGAACGTCTGCTCAGAAGCTTCAGAACCAGCGGAAGCGTCTGTGCTCACGCGCCGAGACGACAACACCCAAGGGCCACCCTCACCCAGCGGGGAGAATTGATCCTCAAAGGAGCTGGCACCACCCTTGGCTTCACCTGAGTCGGGATCGGAATACTGACTCGAGTAGGTCTTACTGAGATAACCAGATCCGGTGTCGGTGGTTGAACCAGTGTGGATGGTCACAACGGTGCCATGAATGTGGCGGTGAACCATGGTTACCACGTCGTTTTTGATGCGGTAGCGATCTCCTTCTCCCTTGCCACCAATCACCACTTCAAGCCCCTCATCGGTGGTTTCGCCAGCCGTGAAGGTGTTTTCACCATGCACCTGATCAAAACTGCGGCGCACCCGATGAATCGCCACCTCCCAGAGCTGGGAGGCAATCGCTTTCTCCACCTCGGCGTCGTCGATGCCAGCAACAGAAGCTTTTAGATCAGCACCAACTGTGAAGGTGCCCTCCACGCGACGATCTCCCTGAGTCCAGATGCAGCGGCCTTGATAACCGCTGAAACCAGGCTCCCAGGTGTAGCGGTTTTCGTAAGCGGCGCGAAACGCATCGCGGCAGTCACTGCCAGGAGCGATCAGGGAACTGATGGTCTGGGTCACAACCAAAATCAACGACCTTGGCGACGACCTTACTGGCTCAGTGCAGCTCCATGAACATCCTGCAAGGCATGGATCGACATGGTTTCCGCCTGCAGGGCTGCAATCGCTTCAACAGCAGCACGGGCGCCCGCGAGAGTTGTCACCGTGGGAACGGAATAGTCGAGAGCTGCCCGTCGGATGTAGCGGTCATCGTGGGCAGCTTGGCGGCCAATCGGCGTGTTAATCGCCAGCTGAATCCCTCCAGAGCGGATCTGATCTTCAATGTTGGGTCGCCCCTCATGCACCTTGAGCACAGAGGTGACTGACAGACCGGCATCGGTCAACGTCTTGGCCGTGCCTGAGGTAGCGGTGAGCTCGAATCCAAGCTCGATCAAGCGCTGCGCCACCGGAACCAGGGCTTGCTTGTCGCGGTCATGGGTGGAGAGAAAAACGCGTCCTGATGTGGGCAACGCATCACCAGCCGCCAATTCAGCCTTGGCATAGGCCAAACCAAAGTCATGAGATGAGCCCATCACTTCACCGGTTGAGCGCATCTCAGGTCCGAGAACCGAATCGGCGCCAGGGAAACGGCGGAAGGGCAACACAGCTTCTTTCACGGCCTGCAGGGGGGGCTTGGGTTCCTGCGTCAGTCCCACCTCGGCCAGGGTCTCGCCAGTCATCAAACGGGTGGCAACCCGAGCCAGTGGAACTCCTGTGGCCTTGGCCACGAAGGGCACCGTTCGGGATGCACGCGGATTGGCCTCAATGATGTAGACGACCTCTTCGCCGGCAGCGTTCCGTTGCACAGCGAATTGGAGGTTGATCAATCCCTGCACTTTTAGGGCGAGGGCCAGGGCTTCGGTCCAGCGACGAATCAAGCCGAGGGCTTGATGCCCCAACGACACCGATGGCAAGCAGCAAGCGGAGTCACCGGAATGAATGCCAGCGGGTTCGATGTGTTCCATCAAGCCACCGATCACCACGGAGCCTTCGCGATCGCATAGGGCATCCACATCCACCTCGACAGCATTCTCGAGATATTGATCAATCAGCACCGGATGATCGGGCTCCACCTGCACGGCTTCCACCATGTAGCGATTGAGCTCCTGTTCGTCGAACACCACCTCCATGGCCCGTCCGCCGAGCACATAGGAGGGTCTTACCACCACGGGATAGCCAACACGCGTTGCCACGGCACGGGCCTCTTCTTCGCTACGCGCCAGTCCATTCCGAGGCTGTCGAATCTCGAGTTCGCGCAGGATCGCCTCAAACTGCTCACGGTCTTCAGCGCGATCGATCGATTCAGGAGAGGTGCCAAGAATGCGTGTCCCCGTGACACGGCCCGCTTCACTGTTCAGCCAGTTCAGAAGAGGTAACGCCAGTTTCAGTGGTGTTTGACCACCGAACTGCACGATCACCCCTTCAGGGCGCTCGGCCTCAATCACGTTGAGGACGTCTTCGAGAGTGAGGGGCTCGAAATACAAACGATCGCTGGTGTCGTAATCCGTCGACACCGTTTCCGGATTGCTGTTCACCATCACCGTGGCGTAGCCACGATCCTGAGCGGAGAAAGAAGCGTGACAGCAGCAGTAGTCGAACTCAATGCCCTGGCCAATCCGGTTCGGACCACCACCAAGAATCATCACTTTGCGACGCTCTTCGGTCTGCACCTCGGTTGCCCGAGGGAGCACCTCCAACTCACCCGTGGCCGTCAGACGACGGACGGGTCGTTCATAGGTGGAATAGTGATAAGGCGTTGAAGAGGCAAACTCCGCAGCGCAGGTGTCGACGGTTTTGAACAATGGCGAGATGCCCAGCTTTTGGCGATGACCGCGCACGCTGAGCTCATCACTGCCAGTCGCCCAGGCAATTTGGCGATCGGAATAGCCGAGCTGTTTGAGTTGCAGGAGCGCATCGGCATCCAACTGCTCCAAACTGCGGCCCTGAAGAAGCGACGCCTCACAATTGATCAAGCCGCGCAGCTTGGCGAGGAACCATGGATCGATGCGGCTGAGGGCATGAATCTCCTCATCACTGCGACCCTCCACCATCGCGGCGCGCACAGCCATGATCCGATCGGGTGAAGGGGTGCGCAGGCTGCGTTCTAAATCAGCAGCAGGGATGGACACATCCGGGCGGTCACACCCCCAGCCGGACAAACCTGTTTCAAGGGAGCGAAGCGCTTTCTGGAACGACTCTTCGAAGGAACGTCCGATCGCCATCGCTTCACCCACCGACTTCATCGCTGTGGTGAGCACCGCGGGCGAGCCACGGAACTTTTCAAAGGCGAAGCGGGGAATTTTCGTGACCACGTAATCAATCGTGGGCTCGAAGCAGGCGGGGGTTTTGCCCGTGATGTCGTTGAGGATCTCGTCGAGGGTGTAACCCACAGCCAATCGCGCCGCGATCTTGGCGATCGGGAAACCCGTTGCCTTGCTAGCGAGAGCCGAAGAACGGCTCACGCGGGGGTTCATTTCAATCACCACCACATCCCCATCGGCGGGGTTGATGGCGAACTGAATGTTGCTGCCGCCCGTGGCAACGCCGATCTCGCGAATAATCGCAATCGATTGATCCCTCAGGCGCTGATATTCCCGATCGGTGAGGGTTTGGGCCGGGGCAACCGTGATCGAATCACCGGTATGCACCCCCATGGGGTCGAGATTCTCGATGCTGCAGACAATCACGACGTTGTCGACCTGGTCGCGCATCACCTCCAGCTCGAACTCTTTCCAGCCGAGCAATGACTGCTCAATCAGGATCTGAGACACCGGACTGGCTTCCAGACCGCTCTTGCAAATCGCGGCATATTCCTCGGGGTTGTAGGCAATACCGCCTCCGCTACCGCCCAAGGTGAAGGCGGGACGAATGATGCGCGGGAAAGTGCCAATCGCCGCACCTACGGCCTCCGCTTCCTCCATGCTGGAAGCAATGCCGGATGGGCACACCTTCACCCCGATTCGCTCCATCGCCTGCTTGAAGAGCTGCCGGTCTTCTGCCTTTCGGATGGCGGGCAAGTCGGCACCGATCAACTCGACACCAAAGCGCTCAAGGGTGCCGTTCTCGGCCAGAGCTACAGCCAGGTTGAGGGCTGTTTGCCCCCCCATGGTGGGCAGCAATGCATCAGGTCGCTCCTGCTCAATCACCC
>JAAZVJ010000139.1 GCA_018623675.1 Synechococcus sp. HW_metabat.54
AGCCCCCTGGCCCGAAGCTGACGGGCTGGTGAGTGATCGGGGCAGTCAGAGCCTGTGGGTCTGCGGCGCCGATTGCACCCCCGTGCTGATTGCCGATCCCGGCACCGGTCATGCCGCGGCCTGCCATGCCGGCTGGCGCGGTGTTGCCGGAGGAATTCTCAGGGAGGCCATTGCACGCCTCGAGCAACAGGGGGCCCAGCGCCATCAACTGCTGGTGGCCCTAGGCCCAGCAGTCAGCGGCAGTCGTTATCAAGTTCAGGATGAAGTCACAGAGCAGGTGCTGGCCTCGCTGACGCAACCAGGCTCACCGCCCTTGGATCCAGAGCGGCTTACGGGGGTCGTGCTCGACGACCCCCAACCAGGCCATGGCCGCTTGGATATCCGTGCCGCGGCCACCGTTCAACTGCAAGAAGCCGGCATTCCTCTCCCTCAGATCAGCCGTTGTCCTCTTTGCACAGTGGAGGAACCAGACCTGTTCCACTCCTGGCGTCGCGATCAGGTCAAAGCCGTGCAGTGGAGTGGCATCGTCTCCCAGGCCGCCATCTAAGCCATCCCTAAAGCCAGGGGTCAGGGCTCTGCCAACAGTCTCTTGGCCACAGCCTCAGCGGCCCGGATGCCATCAATCGCAGCAGAGAGAATGCCACCGGCATAACCAGCGCCCTCACCGGCGGGGGTTAGCCCCGCAACATTGGTGGATTCGTAGGCCTCTGTGCGGGGTAAGCGCACTGGGGAAGAGGTGCGGGTTTCAACGCCAGTGAGAAGCGCATCAGGATGGTCGTAGCCCTCCAGCCGCTTAGCAAACACTGGAAGTGCTTCCTGCAGCGCCGCAATCATTGGTGCTGGCAGCGCTTGGCGCAGATCCGCCGGTTGCACCCCGGGCTGATACGACGGAGCAATGGCCCCAAGCGCCGCACTCGGACGATCAGCAAGGAAATCCTCCAACCGCTGAGCAGGTGCGCTGTAGTCGCGCCCCCCCAACGCAAAGGCCTGCTCTTCGAGGGCCCTTTGAAAGGCGACCCCTGCCAGGGGATCTCCAGGGAAACGCTCATAGGGGGCAAGGTCTTCCGGCTGAACGGGCACCACGAGACCGCTATTGGCATTGCGTTCATTGCGCGAGTGCTGGCTCATGCCATTGGTAACCACCCGGCCGGGTTCACTGGTGGCACCCACCACAAGCCCTCCAGGGCACATGCAGAAGCTGTAGACGGAGCGGCCGTTGCTCGCATGGTGCACGAGCTTGTACTCCGCAGCCCCCAATTGCGGATGGCCGGCACTCTCCCCCCAACGGGCCTGATCAATCAGACGCTGAGGGTGCTCAATGCGGAAACCAACTGCGAAGGGTTTAGCGACCATCGCGACCCCTTTGCGCTCCAACATGGCGAAGGTGTCGCGGGCGGAATGGCCTGGTGCCAGCACAGCCTGGCGGCAAGGAATGGTGCTGCCGTCCTCCAACTTCAGGCCAACCAACCGTTGAAAACCCTCAGCGGCACCAGAGCCTGAAACCGGCTCCAGGATCAGCTCCTCCACCCGAGCACCGAAACGCACTTCTCCACCCAACGCCTCGATGCGAGAGCGCAAGCCTCGAACCACCGTGGCGAGCTTGAACGTGCCGATGTGGGGGCGATGGACCGTGAGGATTTCTTGGTTGGCTCCACTCGCCACCAGCTCCTCCAGCACCTTGCGCCCGTAGTGCTCAGGGTCGCTCACCTGGCTGTACAACTTGCCATCAGAAAAGGTGCCAGCACCCCCCTCGCCGAACTGGGCATTCGATTCAGCCTTCAACGGCCCATTGCCACGCCAGAAACCGAAAGTGTCGGCAGTGCGTTGTTTCACGGGCTGGCCGCGTTCCAGCAACAACGGCCTGAAGCCCATCTGGGCCAGCAGCAGGGCCGCGAAATAACCGCAAGGGCCCGCGCCAATCACCACCGGCCGAGGGGTTCCCTCCAGGCCATAGCCATGCGGAGCCTTGGCCACGAGGCGATAACGGGTGTCGGGCGCAAGGCGCAAACGTTTGTCGGCCCGATGCTTACGCAGCACAGCCGATTGTCCGCGCACCTCCACATCAAGGCTGTAAATCAGCTGAATGCGATCGCGGCGTCGAGCATCAATGCTGCGTTTGATCAGTCGATGATTCAGCAGCCGTTCGCGCGGAATGCGTAACCGACGAAGAATCGCCTGCTCTAACTCCTCCGGCCCATGATCGAGAGGCAGCCGAACCTCGCTCAAGCGCAACACTTGCGTCTACTGCCAGTGGCTTCATCAAAACCTTACTGAGCCGCCATAAAGCGCGTGTCTGCCACACCCGAGGGAGCCTGACCAGGACGCAAGGAAAAATCACTGGCGACTCCCTCGACCCGCGTTGATCCCCCCTTGCGACGGGCGGCGAATGCCTGACAGAGAGGAAGTGGATCAGCCGACGGATCGATCCAGGCCAGTGGATCTCGCGTTCCATCGCTGGCCAAAGGCACGGGACCAGCCACCGTCAAGGCCAACACGCGAGCCGTTTCATAGCCCGCAGCAGCAATCAGGTTGGGACGATATCCCCAGCGTTGCCCGAAGGATTCAGCAAAGCGGGGCCAACCGGGCCCATGGGCTGAGGTTTTCAACACGAGCTGAGGCCACGGCTGCGGCGTGATCGATGCCGCCTGAGAGCTGCTGTTCAACCAGATCCAGGTTGGACGGGCACCACCCAGCTTTTCAGCCTGACGACGGCGCAACCACTGCGCCACCTTCCCCCTGGGAGGAGCCGCCAACGCCAAAGCATCCGGGCCGAGCCAATCGAGATCCTTCTCGAAAAGGGCCAGGGCCTCAGGGTTGCGACCACTCAACTCCTGCACCTTCTGTTGGGTGTAAGAGAGCACCGTTCCACCAAGCCCCTCGAACAACTCCACAAACGCAGTGGCTTGATCCCCCTCCAGCGAGGAGGGATCACTCACCACAAGCACCCGCTTCCAACCTCGAGCGATGGCGTCATTCGCTAAGGCACGCAGATCATCAATCCGCGGCGGCAGTAAGGGCCAAAGACGCCCCTGATTATCGAGCCCCCCAAGGGTGGAAAGGGAGCTACCCCGCTGATGGGCCAGCAAGACACGGGTTTCGCCGAGATCCGTGAGACGGCCATAGCGACGCACATCCGCTGCATAAGGCGCAACCACCAGAGGAGGTACCAGCAACCGGTCTTGACCATCCTTGGAGAAGAGAGCCGCGGGGTCATCGTTTTGCCCCACACCGTGGGTCACCATCCCGGCGGGTTCAGCACCACAGGAGCGAACCGACTGCTCCCCCAGCTGCATGCCCTGCAAAAAAGAACGGCGCGCCTCTTCGAGGCCATCGGGAAGCACCAACGCCACAGGTGCAGTGATCTGACGGCTCGCAGCCATCGACTGACACCCCAAGAGGCTGGCGGCAAGGATTAAACCGCCACGCCAACGCACGCCGGCCAAGCGTGTTGTCCATCGCGTCCAGAGTCCACCTTCTGAGATGGTCGTCTCAGTGTTGGAAGCGTCGGAAGAAGGGCCCATAGGGACAAGATCCCGGCCGCTTCAAACTAGGGAGAAGGTGACTGGTCGTCTTGATTTGTCACAGGGTCTGAGCCAGGCAGTACATAGGCCAAACCACCAGCACCCATCAGCAAGGCTCCAATTGCAAGAGCAAGTGGGCGGTTCGGGCCTGCTGCATCGGTCCAGACGGCGGTGCTCAGGAACGCAGCTCCCAGGAGCACACACGGAACCATGACCACACCGGCAGCAACACGATTACGCGCCATTGATCAAGCAGGCGAGCTGCAGGTCATCTGTCCCAAGCCAGCATCAGCAAGAGCAGCGCTCATGTCTTGGGCGGACCCGAGTGGTGTGACCCGTGCCAGCAAGGTGCCATCAATCGAGCCTTCTGGGCGCAGATTGACCCGTTGACGGCGGGGCAAGGACTGCCTCAGGAAGTCGACCGCTGCCTGCTCATGCTCAGCGGGCACCTCAAGACAAGCCAACTGAACGGTGTAATTGCGGTTGTGATCGCCGAC
>JAAZVJ010000140.1 GCA_018623675.1 Synechococcus sp. HW_metabat.54
AGCAGGTCTGCGCCGACATGGAGATGGAAAGCCTGCTTCGTGCCCTGGACGGCGAATATGTGCTGCCAGGCCCTGGTGGTGACCCCATCCGTAATCCCGGCGTCTTACCCAGTGGCAAAAACATCCACGCCCTGGATCCCCAGGCCATCCCCACCCGCGCAGCCGTCGCAGCCGCGAAGGGTGTGGTGGACAAACTGATCGAGCGTCAGAAGGAAGAACAGGGCACCTGGCCTGAAACCATTGCCTGTGTGCTCTGGGGCACCGACAACATCAAGACCTACGGCGAATCCCTCGCCCAGATCCTCTGGTTTATCGGTGTGCGTCCTGTGCCCGATTCCCTCGGCCGGGTGAACAAGCTGGAATTGATCCCTCTTGAGGAGCTGGGTCGTCCCCGCATTGACGTGGTCGTGAACTGCTCTGGTGTGTTCCGTGACCTATTCATCAACCAGATGGCGTTGATCGATCAGGGCGTGAAGATGGCTGCCGAAGCTGAAGAGCCGCTCGAGCAGAACTTTGTGCGCAAGCACTCCATGGAGCAGGCAGAGAAAGATGGCACCAGCCTTCGTGATGCTGCCTGCCGCGTGTTCTCCAACGCCAGCGGCAGCTACAGCTCCAACGTGAACCTTGCGGTGGAGAACAGCACCTGGGAAGAGGAAGGTGAGTTGCAGGAGATGTATCTCTCCCGCAAAACCTTCGCCTTTAACGCCGACAACCCCGGCGAAATGAACCAGAAGCGCGAAGTGTTCGAATCGGCGATGAAAACTGCCGATGTCACCTTCCAGAACCTCGATTCAGCGGAGATCTCTCTCACCGACGTCAGTCATTACTTCGACAGTGATCCCACCAACCTGATCAAAGGCCTGCGTGACGACGGCAAAGCGCCCACCAGCTACATCGCCGACACCACCACTGCTAATGCCCAGGTTCGTTCGCTGAGTGAAACGATCCGCCTCGACTCCCGCACCAAGCTCCTCAACCCCAAGTGGTACGAAGGCATGCTGGATTCGGGTTATGAAGGTGTGCGCGAGGTAGCCAAACGCCTCAATTTCACCCTGGGTTGGAGTGCCACCAGTGGCGCCGTTGACAACTTCGTTTACGAGGAAGCCAACGAGACCTTCATCAACGACCCAGAGATGCGCAAGCGTTTGCTGGAACTCAACCCCCACAGCTTCCGCCGCATTGTTGGCACCCTGCTTGAAGTGAACGGCCGTGGCTACTGGGAAACCTCCGATGAGAACATCCAGCAGCTGCAGGAGCTCTACCAAGAGGTGGAAGACAAGATCGAAGGCGTCGCCTGATCATCAGCTCACTCACCGATTTCAAGCCTGCTCCCCACGGGGGCAGGCTTTTTTAATGAGCGATCAATTCAATCGACAACGATCAGAGCACAACGTGTCGAGGTCTGAACGACCTGTCCACTGCAAGCGCTTACCAGCCCAGATGTCGTAAAGCCGATTCACCAAAGGTTGAACCAAGGGCCATGTGGTGGGTGCATACAGCCAACCAAGACCGATCAGCCGGTATGCCTCACGGAACACGGCCACATTCATCAGCACAGTTCCATCCGAACGGATGGCATGAATCCGTGCCATCGCATCGCGGTAGCTGATGCCCTCCCATGCCTCTGGGTTGTAATCAGGCGCATCAACGTCGACGAATGCGAGACGTCCGTGCTGATCGCGTCGACGCAAGAATGACACCTCGCGTAGGCAGAGCGGGCAGCCGCCGTCGTAGAGCACGGTTAAGTCCGCCTGAGGAGTGGTCACAACAGACCCAAGAAGAATTCAACGGTTCTAGCCAATGGGCCAGAGCGCTGAGGCCATCTTGGTGACCTGAACAATGGGAGCCACGTCGTGGACCCGCAGGATGGCCACACCTGCGGCCGCAGCCCGCGCACAAACCGCCGCTGTTCCCCATAAGCGGGCCTTCGCCCTGGGCTCATCCAACACGGCTCCAATGAATCGCTTACGGGAAGGTCCGAGAAGCAGCGGCACTCCTGGTTGCACCAACCGCTCCAGCTCCTGAAGCAGCTCCAAATTCTGTTCGGTGGTCTTGGCAAAGCCAAGCCCCGGATCCCAGATCAATTGATCACGGGTTACACCAGCATGCTGGGCACGCGCACTGGCATCTTCTAGAGCCCCCAACACAGCTGCCACAACATCAGAGCCGTAGTCCGTCAAACCATCCATCGTCTTGCTGTCACCACGGCTGTGCATCAGCACATAGGGGCAGCCAGCCCCGGCAACCAAAGGGAGCATGGCGGGATCACGACGCCCTCCAGTGACGTCGTTGATCCAATCAGCCCCTGCTTCGAGCGCCGCTTGGGCAACAGGAGCAAGGAATGTATCCACAGACAGCACCGCCTGGGGGTGAGCGGCGCGAATCTGCTTAAGGGCCGGAATCAGCCTGCGAATCTCTTCTTCCGCACCAACCTCCTCCGCCCCTGGGCGCGTGCTCTGCGCCCCCAGATCCAGCACAGCAGCACCGGCTGCCAATTGCCGTGTGGCTTGCCGTAATGCCCGTTCAGGAGTGTTAAAAAGGCCCCCATCACTGAACGAATCGGGGGTGAGGTTGATCACCCCCATCACGGTCGTGCATTGCCCCCAACCCTTGGGCCAAAAGCGGCGAGGCGGCACGGTCACAGGTGTCAGCTTGCTTGATAGTTCGCGATGCGCGCGAAACTCTCAGCTTCAAGGGAAGCTCCACCCACGAGCACACCATCGATGTCGCTCATCGACATCAATTCATCGATGTTGCCAGGCTTGACTGAACCTCCGTACTGAATGATCAGATCAGGGGATCCCACCCAGCTGCGGATCAGACCACAGATCCTGTTGGCTTCGGCGCTCTCACAGGTCTTACCGGTGCCGATGGCCCAGATGGGCTCATAGGCAACGATCAGCTTGGAAGGATCCAAGCCTTCAAGCCCCTGCTCCACCTGACGGCGAATCACACGCTCGGCTTCACCACGGGTGCGCTGTTCATCGGTTTCACCAACGCAGACAATGGGAATCAGACCATTGGACTGGGCCGAACGGGCTCGATGGTTGATCTGTTCGTCGCTTTCGCTGAAGTATTTGCGGGGTTCGCTGTGGCCAACAATCGCGTAGGCCACACCGTGCTCGAGCAACATCGCCGGGGCGATTTCAGCGGTGTAGGCCCCGTGCCCTTCCCAATGCACGTTTTGACTAGAGAGTTCGAGTTTTGAACCCTGCGCAGCCTCGGCCATGGTTGAAATGGCCGTGAAGGGCGGCGCCACCACCAGATGACGGTCATCGGGGGTGTTGGAGATCAGCGGCAGAAACGCGGCCATCCACTCTCTGGCCTGGGCACAGGTCATGTGCATCTTCCAGTTGCCAGCGATCACCGGTTTACGCACGCTTGAGGCCTCGCACAGTCAGCAGCAGCCAACTTACGTTCTGGCGCGTGGGTTTGGCCTCAGAGCTCCGTCACCTCGGCTTGATCGCTGCCCAACGTCACACGATCAGCAAGCTGGAGCTGACGACCCCGTCGTGTTTCGACAGCGCCATTCACCTCCACTTCACCCCCCTGGATGCGCATCTTGGCTTCTCCCCCCGTGGCCACCCAGCCTTGCCACTTCAGGAATTGATCGAGCCGCATGGGCGACAAAGCGCGTGAAAGACCATTGATAGTGTGACGCCATGCTGAAACAGTCCGAAGCCGGCTTCCGCAGACTGCTGCCACTGCTGCGACCCCACCTGCGTCAGTTGAGTCTGGGACTCGCGTGCATGCTCGTTTATGTGAGCAGCTTTCTTTTGCTGCTGAATCTGGCGGGTGATCTGTTTCCGGCGCTGGGGTCCAGGAATCTTGGTCGCGTTCTTGCCCTCATCGGTCAAGGCGTTGTGATCTTCGCGGTGCAGAAACTGGCCCAGTTTGGGCAAGACTCCCTGCTTGCAGGACCGGCCCTGCAAGTAAGCCAAAAGCTGCGCAGTGACCTGTTCAGCAAGCTCCAGACCGTGGAACTCGGGGCTCTTGAAAAACTCTCTGCAG
>JAAZVJ010000009.1 GCA_018623675.1 Synechococcus sp. HW_metabat.54
GATCGATCTCGAGCCGCCAGCGCGGAGATGAGGCATCGAATCGGGTACTCACGCGTTCAAAGTCACCGCTAGCCCTGGCAGCAGCCATGAAGTCTTGGGCCTGTTGTTCGAAATCGCTCAGGCTTAGTTGGCCACTGCTGCGGTCCAGCAATTCCATCTTCAAGCCCGCTTCACTGCTGAATCCCCGAACCGTTGGTGGAGTCGTCACGATCACCCGGGCATCGGTCACCTGGCGCCGTAGAGCTGCACTCAGCCGAGTTTTCACGGCTTCATTGCTGTTGTTTGCCCTCGGTCGATCGCTCAACGGCAGCAGACGTAAGTAGAAGGATCCTGTGTTCTCACCGGTCTGTCCGAAGGAGCGCCCTGCGTAGAAATTGCCGGAGCGAATCAGAGGTTCTTGCGCGACGACCTGGCGAATCGTTTCCATCACCGCTTCGGTGCGCTCCAGGCTTGCCCCTTCAGGAAGGGTGAAATAGCCACGCACCTGGCCCTGGTCTTCATCGGGGATGAAGGCGGTCGGCATGGTGGCCATCCCAAGGGTGGTCACCACCAGGCCAGTGAGGAGAAGGCCAAGAACGAGTCGTCCCCGATGCATCCATCGGTTGAGCAGCTCGTCGTAGCCCGTTTGCAGCCTGCGCATACCGCGGCGTAGCCAGCCACTGGTGCGACGGATGAGGCCTGGCAGGCGCCCGCCTCCAGGGCCAAGCACTTTGGCGCAGGCCATGGGGGTGAACGTGAGGGCATTGAAGGTGGAGAAAAGGATCGCTCCACTGATGGCGAGAGCGATGGGCTCGTAGAGCCGGCCAATGGAGCCGGGGATCAGCAGTACAGGCACAAAGACTGCCGCCAGCACCAGGGAGGTCGCAATCACGGCCCCCCCTAATTCCGCCATGGCATCGTCTGCTGCGCTTTGCGGTTGGGCTCCTTGTTCGATCCGGCTGGCGATGTCTTCACTCACCACGATGGCGTCATCCACCACGATTCCCGTCGCCAGCACGAGGCCGAACAGGATCAGGCTGTTGAGGTTGGAGCCACTCAGCCGCACCACAATCAAGCTGCCGATGAGAGCAACGGGAACAGCAATTCCTGGAATCAGGGCCAGCCGCCAGCGCCCAAGAAACAGCAGCAGCACCGCGAGTACCAACACCACGGCATCACGCAGCGTGCTGATGGTGCGATCCAGGTTGGCTTGCACCGTGTCGGCAACATCCACGATCTCCTGCATGGAGAGCCCTGGAGGGAAGCTGGATTCCAGTCGCTTCAACTCCTGACTGACGGCCCGGCTCACTTCAAGGGCATTGGCCCCATCCCGTTGGTAAATGCCCACTGCCACCACGTCTTCACCTTGGAGGTTCTGGGCACTGCTGCCGTAGTTGGTGGTGCCAAGTTCGACCCGACCCACATCGCGCAGTCGCACCAGGCCGCCTTCGATGCTGCTCCGAAGCACCATCGATTCGAAATCTTTCTTGCTGCGCAGACGGCCTTCTGCTTCAACGGGCAGGGTGATCGCTTGACCTGCCGGTGCCGGCGCTGCACCGATGCTGCCGATGGCAGCGAGCACGTTTTGTTCCGCTAAGGCTGCAGTGACGTCATTGCTGGTGAGATTGAACTGCTCCAGCTTGTTGGGATTCAGCCAAAGCCTGAAGGCCAAATCGCTACTGCCGAAGATCCGGATGTCTCCGACTCCGGGGGTGCTGCGCAGGGCGTTGCGCAGATTTTGGTCAAGCCAACCACCAATGAAGGTGGGGGCATAGAGCTCTTTCGGGGCGCTAAATCCCAGAATCAGCAGGATGTCATCAGAGGATCGGCGCACGCGCAGACCTTGTCGGCTCACGGCCTGTGGAAGCCGACGGGTTGCCAGGCTCACCTCGTTTTGAACCTTGATGGCATTGATCTCGGGATCGCCGCTTTCAAAGCGCAGGCTGATGCTGGCCCCCCCTTGCCTGCTGCTCGAGCTCATGCTCTCCAGGCCATCGAGTCCGCTGAGTTGTTGTTCCAGAACTGTGGTGACGCTCTGTTCGACCACTTCTGGCCCAGCTGCCGGGAAGGTGGCACTCACGCTGACCCGGGTGGGTGCGAGCTGCGGTAGATCTTCGAATCCCAGTCCCACCAACGACACCAGGCCTGCGAGCAGCACCAACAAGCTGCACACCACGGTGAACACAGGCCGCCGCAAAAACGGTTGGGAAATCGACCGCACGGATTGCGTTCCCTTGTTGAGATTTCGATCTTGACAGTGAAAAGCCCCGAATGCGCTAACGCATCCGGGGCCTGGTTCTAAATCTGGAGTGTGCTAGCCAGCGATCAGCCCACGCTCCACACACCGCCTGCAATGTTCACCAGGGGAGCGACGATGGATGTTCCGGCCAAGAACCAAGCGAAGGCAGCACCGCCGCAACCGCCGAGCCAGAAGCCACTAGCAAACTCAGCCCAACCTGCTTTGGTGAACAGATCGCTGGGAGGATTGTCGATGGTGGCATCAGCAGGCTGAACATTGGGGCCAGTGCCGGCGGTGCCGTAGATCGAGAGGCATACGGTCAGGATTGACACAAGGCCAACAGCGGCCAAGAGGCCTGCAGTGGCTGCGTAGTCGGTGTTGCGCAGAGGCCCACAGATTGCAAAGGGGCCGTACAGGAAGAAGCCATGGGCCATGCCCACTTCCAGACCGCGACGGTTAGGAGACAGTGCAGGGCGGTAGGCGGGCAGTGCGTTGAGGAAGGCCTTGGCGAAGTAGCTGCTGTTCACCGGGGTGGCCAGGTTGCCGACGGTGGGGTCGGCGACGGGGGTCACGGTCATGGAAGGGATCGGAATGACGGATGTTGAAGCGAGGAAGGTCGACGCGACCGGACGATGAGCCGAATCAGTCGCGGGCTTCGATCACGTTGAACAGCAGAGCCATGGCCACAGCTGGTCCCATGATCCCGACTAGGGGCACGAACACGGAGGGCATCCAGGCGGCGACGAAATCTCCAGTCATGGCGATGGCCAAAGCCAAAAAGGTCCGCAATTACTCTAGGTATTGCTTTTCTGAGCACCTGTCGCCAAGCTCCCTGGCGACATAAAAGTTCAATCCATCCGGTCCGTGCGTCGGCCGTTTTTGTGATGACCCAGGCCTATGTCGGTGGTGCAGCTGCTGTTGTGCTCGCTGCCGTTCTTTATGCCGTCGGTCGCCGGCCGAACAAGCCTTTTCTGCGCAATCCAGATGTTGCCTCCGTTGCCGCGTTGAACCGTGCTCAGGTGGAGCTCGTGCAAGCGGCGGTTGCCGAGGCTGAGCTTCAGCAGGGAGCTGAGGCCGACTGGCAGCCTCCCTCGACTCCTGGTGAGGTGCTGGCCCTGCAGAACAAACTGCGCGCAGCGATGAATGCTGGCCCCGATGAACGCCTTGAAGCGGTAACCCTTGCTGGTCGCTGGGGCCATCGCGCTGTGCTGCCATTGCTGCGCCAGGGTCTTCGCGATGCCGATAGCCGAGTGGTGGAAGTGGCCGCTGCCGCGCTCGACGGCCGGCGGGGTGCCCCTGCACCCGCAGCCACAACAACTGCTCGTCCTCCCCGCAATGCGGCACGGCTTGCCTGATCTGAGTTCTGTTCTGTCTTGATTGCTATCAAGACATCAGTGGATTAGGGCCTTCGGAGACGGAGAGCCAGTGGTTGATCCCATGACCGTTCGTCAACACGGCTGCCATCGGCATCGTGATCGGGCTTTGGTGCTCTGGGCTGCGCGTTGTGCGGTCTGGCTCATTGCCTTGGGATATCTGCTCATCGAGGCCTTGGAGGCTGTTACCAATCGCCAGATCATCAATCTGGCGATCTTTGCAACCCTTTATGCCCTGGCGACCTATCAGCTCAGTACGGCTCGCCTTCTGTTCTCGATGCGGCGCATGGCGGGCTCGGCACGTGCGTGCCGTGCTTCCAATCGCATGTTTTTGGCGGCTTTGATGGCCATCGGTGACGCCGCTCAGGATGCACTGGCGATTCCCTTGGCGGGATCAACGCAAGGGGCTTGGCTGCTGCCGATCCTGTTTGGGCTTGGTTTGATCTTCAACCTTGTGGCAGTTGTGATGGCCATTTGGTCGTTGGAACTGTATTTGCCGATGCTGGTGGCTGGCCTCACCTTTCAAGCCAGCGTTGTTGAAGCAGACCGCAAGAGTTAATGGCTGCCGCGCAGCGTTTCTCGGATCCTGTAAATCGGTCGGTTTTGGCTTTCGTGATACGTGCGGATGAGGAGCTCGGCCAACAGGCCGAAGCAGAACAACTGAATGCCAGCCAATCCCAGCACCACGGCCAGGGTGAGCAACGGACGGTTGGCAATGTCTGCGCCCATCAGTTTGATGGCGAGCAGGTAGGTGCTTGCGATCAAGCTGCCTGCGATGGCCACTAAGCCACCGAAGCCGAACACGTACATCGGCCGGGTGAGAAACCGCTTCATGAACCAGACGGTGAGCAGATCCATCAGCACGCGGAAGGTGCGATCGATCCCGTATTTGCTGGTGCCGTACTGCCGTGCCCTGTGGTTCACCTTGACCTCGGTGATGCGGGCTCCCTCAATGAAGGCGAGGGCGGGAAGGAAACGGTGGAGCTCGCCATAGAGGCGCATGTCGGAGAGCACCTCGCGTCGGTAGGCCTTGAGGGAGCAGCCGTAGTCATGCAGGCGGACTCCCGTGACCCTCCCGATCAAGCGATTGGCAATCTTGGAGGGCAACTTGCGTTGCAGAGCTGCATCCTGGCGTTGATGCCGCCAACCGCTGACGAGGTCGTAGCCCTCCCGCAGGGTGCTCAGGAGCAGGGGAATGTCGGCGGGGTCGTTTTGCAGGTCTCCGTCGAGGCTCACGATGACCTCGCCGCAAGCCACGTCAAACCCTGCCGCCATTGCTGCGGTCTGGCCGTAGTTTTTGCGGAGGAGCACCCCGACAAGTTCGGGGACTTCGGCGGTGAGGCGCTCCAACACCTCAGCGGTGCGATCGCTGGAACCGTCGTTGACCAGCACCAGCTCAAAGCGTTCACCCGTGGGGCGCAGGGCCGTCAGCAACTGCTCCACCAACTCCGGCAGGCTTTCCTCTTCGTTGTAAAGGGGCACCACCACCGAGAGATCGAGTGTTGATGCAGAGCTGACGACCATCCAACCGTTGGATTAGTGAGTGCAACTTAGGTCCACGCAGTGGATGTGCTCTTCCCTTTTTTGTCACCAGCGTCTTTAGTTGCGATAGATCCTCTGATTCCCCAACTGCACTTTGTTGCCATTGGGGCAGACCCCTTCTCGCTCAAGCACGTAATAGCCGAACTGGCATTTGTGCAGTGGGGTTCGAGTTGTGGAGTTGTACTTCTCACCTGGGCAGTAGGCGTCCTCATGGATGGAACTGAAACTGCGGTAAGACACCTGGTCGTCCAGGTGGACGTAAAGCACTGCCGTTCCTTTCCTAGGCAGTTCGGGATTGGTTGCTTTCTTTAGCTTCCAGCGAAATTGGTTTTCTCCCGGCTGCACCGCGAGAAAGCTTCCGTGCTGTTTGGTGCCAAGACTGATCCAGAAGCGTTCGGATTTGCTTCGACCCCCGTCGTATTCACGATCGGTGTAACCACCGGTGCGGCGATTGCGGATCACGATGCGTTGCTTGCCGGCTGGAGGGGTGGCTGCAAGGAAGCTGATGTTCTTGATCGGCTGGATCGATTCCCCGGGGCAATCGCCTTGGTAAATGATCCGTCTCAGGGTCAACTCCTGGATCGGTTGGCTGTGCTCAAAGAACTGTCCATCGGACCTGTCATCCCAGGTGGGGGTCGCTTGGGGATAGCCGCCTGGGCCATGCCCGCCATAGCCGTGGTTTCCCTGGTCGTAGCCATACCCACCTTGAGCAATCACTGCAGAGGCGAGCAGTGTGAGCGGGTCCATGGGCCAGCAGTCATGGGGGTGTTCCCCCATCTTGTTGGCTATGGCAAGGTGCTGCCGTCATGGCAGCGTTCGACTCGCCCTGCACCTCGCAGTTCTGCTCGGTAGTGATTGGCCACAGGGTGTTGGTCACGGGGATGAATGCTGTCGCTGCCAATGCCGTTGCGCCCGTGCTCCAGCCCAGAGCTGTGCCAGTAACGCCCGTTGCCTTGATGGATCGCCACATGGGTGCAACGCCGGGGCGTGCCGAAGAACAACAGATCTCCCGGACGTAGGAGTTGGTCATTCCCAGGGTTGACGGCGACTGGCGTACAGAACCGTTCCTGTTGGTACGCGTCGCGCGGCACCCAAATGCCTTGGCTGGCAAAGGCGGTTTGCACTAAGCCGGAACAATCAAAGTTCGGCCCCAAACTGCCTCCCCAGAGATAGGTGTTGGCTTGCTGGGCGGCCTGCTCGACCCATGCCAACACGTGAGGGATCCGGGCAGCGATGGCAGCGCCTGTCAGTTGTTGGGGGCGCCACGGCTCCGTTGAACGGGCTTGGCCCACCACCTCATCCACAGAAAGCCAGCAGGGGTATCCGTCTTCCAGCAGTCGCACCTGAACCCGGCCTTGGCGTGGGGGAGTGAGCACCTCGAAGCGCCGGTTGCCTGCGGCTTGGGTGGCGAGTCCGGATCCGCTGATCCGGGCGTAGCCGTTCACGCCAGTGCTCAGAATCCAGCAACTTTTTGGCTGGAGCAGTTCAGGAGCGAGAGGGATGCCTAGGGTCGGCATTGCCAGATGCCAGTGCCATGGCGTTCTACCGCCCCGACCAGGTCATGCAGGAATACCTGGCGGTCCAGCTCAAGCGTTTGGCTGCGGATGGGCGGGAGCGGCTACTGGAGTCTGTGGCCGTCACCTGGGTGCGCTACGACAGCGAAACCCCTGTGGCCGGCAGTGGTGTGGGTGCCGCCTGGGCAGACCAGCGTCTGATGTATCCAGCCAGCGTGGTCAAGCTGATTTACGCCATGGCGGTGGAGGCCTGGTTGCAGCGTGATCTATTGCCAGATGGTGCGGAGCTGCGCCGGGCGATGCGCGACATGATTGCCGACTCCAGCAACGATGCCACTGGACTGCTGGTGGATTTGCTCACCGGAACCACCAGCGGTCCCTCGCTTCAAGGGGAAGGCTGGGAGCTGTGGCAACGCCAGAGGCGCCTGGTGAATGACTGGCTCAAGGGTTTTCAGTGGCCTGAATTGGATGCCGTGAACTGCTGCCAGAAGACCTGGGGGGATGGTCCCTATGGACGGGAGCGGGTGTTTTACGGCGAGGCTCTTGAAAATCGCAATGCCCTCACCACGGCCGCTACGGCCCGGGCACTGGAGGCGGTGATGACGGACGCTGTGTTGTCGCCACCGGCCTGTAAGCGGTTAAGGGATCTGTTGGCCCGATCCTTGGCTTCAGAACAACGCCAGGCGGATCCTGAGAATCAGGTGGATGGTTTTCTCGGGGCTGGCTTGCCTCAGGGCAGCAGGCTATGGAGCAAGGCCGGCTGGATGAGCCAGGCTCGCCACGATGCTGCTTGGTGGAGAACTCTCGACGATTCACCGACGCTGTTGGTCGTCTTCACTGAAGGTGCTGCTTGTGCAAAAGACGAGACTCTGTTGCCTGAATTGGCACGTCAATTGGCAGCCTTCCAGTGCTGAGGGGCTTGGGCTGAGCAACGCCTGAGCGTTGGGTTCAGGCCCTGGGCGTGTGTTTGGTCTCGTCTCGGGGCGTTCCGAGGCGGTTCTCGAGGGCCTCAACGCGATGGATCAGGACTTCAAAGGCATGCACGAATTCCCTGTCATCGCATTCGAGCCGCTCGATTCTTTCCAGCAACTCGCTGGTGGTTTCCTCCGGTAGCGGAACCGGTGCCGGAGGCATGGAATGACCGCTGCCCTGTTGTTCAGTGCTTTGGAGGATTGTTCCCTGGCTGCTCACATAAAGAGCCGCGAGTTGATCCAGCACGGCGCGGGGAGAGACACCCTGCGCACGGCAAAACTCCTTGAATTGCTGGCGGGATGGAGACACGAACAAGGGAGCAGGGATCTCAGAGATCCCGAGAGTTGATGCTTCAAAGTTTCCACCATCACGGTCGCCGACCGTTGGGTGAAGAATGTGCTGAAGCGGAGGTCGCTGACCCCCACGGATGTTCAATTCAACGGAGAGGGAGGGATTCGAACCCTCGACAGAAGTTGCCTCCTGTAACTCCTTAGCAGGGAGCCGCTTTCAACCACTCAGCCACCTCTCCAGCGGCCCGCTCACCATACCAAGCGGTAGGCCCCTTCATGTCAAATCGTGGTCGGAATTGGGCCTTAGTTCAGACCGTCACCCTCGGCAAGCGATGTTTGAAGCCGCAGAGCACCTCCCAAGGGATTGAATCACTGAGCTGGCTCCAAAGCTTGGGGCTGATCTCCTGATCTCCGTCTCGCCCGAGCAAGGTCACCACATCGCCACTTTCAAGGTCGGTGTGATCGGTGGCATCAAGGATCAGTTGATCCATCGTGATTGCTCCCACCTGAGGTAGGGCGCGCCCTTGATGCAATGCCTTGATCTTTCCAGACAGGGCGCGACTGACGCCGTCGGCATATCCGATCGCGACAACGGCCAATCGACTGGGCCTGCGGGTCACGAAACGATGCCCGTAGCTCACGCCCACTCCTTCGGCGACATCCCGGATCAGGGTGACTCGCGCTTTCACCCCCATGGCGGGTTGGAGCTTGACCGAGGCGCCGAGGTGATCGCTTGGGCTATGGCCATAGAGGGCCAGGCCCACCCTTACAAGGTCGTGATGGAGCGCAGGATCGCGCAGGGTCCCCGCCGAATTGGCCAGATGGCGAAGGGCACCGCAGCGGGGGAGTTGGTTCAGCACGTCTTCGAAGCGACTCTGCTGCAGACGGGTCACGCGCTCGCCATCGCCATCGGTGCCGCCATCCGCCAGCGCCAGATGGCTGTAGATGCCACTGAGCTCCAGTTGGTCGAGTTGTTGGATGGCTTTGGTGAGCCTTGGAGCGTCCTCCCAGGCGCAGCCCAGACGAGCCATGCCGGTATCGAGCTTGAGCTGCACGGAGAACTGGCGTCCGCTGCCGTCGGCGAGGTTCTGACAGAGCAGGGCTTCGCGCATGCTGCTCAAGGTGGGCATGAGCTGCCAGTGCAGGCAGGCCCTGAGATCGTCTGGTTGTGTGAGATTGCCCAGCACCAGCACGGGTTGGGTGAGGCCAGCGCGGCGGAGATCGATTCCTTCCTGAAGTGTGGCCACCCCCAGCTGACTGGCACCTCCCTGCACGGCTGCCCGGGCCACGGTGGTGGCTCCATGCCCATAGCCATCCGCTTTGACCACGGCCATCAGAGCGCAGGATGGCTTGAGCAGGCGCTTGATGGCCCGGGCGTTGGCCTCAACCGCAGCAGGAGAGACCTCCAGCCAGGCCCGCTGTCGTGGATCCAGCTCCTGCTGTTCACTCAAGCCGGAGGTGTCCTGTCCGCTGCTGATCAGATCACGCATGGAGCGATGGTCGCGCAAGGCACGGACAAGGCCGTGAAGTCCCCGTAGCATGGCTTGGAATCAAGGGGCTGGCATGGGCCAGGTTCTCGTTCTCAATGCGTCCTACGAGCCGCTCAATATCACCACCTGGCGTCGAGCCACGGTGATGATGTTGAAGGGGAAGGCTGAGAGCCTTGAGCATGACCCGCATCATCGGCTCCGGGCCGATCTGCATGTTCCGACGGTGATTCGCTTGCGTCAGTTTGTGCATGTGCCCTTCCGGCAGCTGACGCTGACGCGGCGCAATCTGTTTCAGCGCGACAACCACTGTTGTCAGTACTGCGGAGCCCATGGGGGCCAGCTCTCGATTGACCACGTGTTGCCCCGCAGTCGCGGTGGAGCCGACACCTGGGAGAACGTCACCACGGCTTGTCTGCGTTGCAATGTGCGGAAGGGCAATCGCACGCCCCAGGAGGCCAACATGCCACTGCGGCGTAAGCCCCATCGCCCTGCTGGCCATCTCAGTTTCGAAGCGCGTCGTCAGATTGATTCCGGCCGCCGTGCCGACTGGGCCAAATATGTGATCGGGGGCTGATCCATTCGCTTGGATCAGTCTTCGTTGGTGCTCAGTGCTTCGAGTTTGGCCCGTTGTTCTTCGGCGATGCAGGAACCGATGACATCGTCGAGCTGACCTTGCAAGACGGGATCGAGGCTGAAGTTTTTCCCCAGTCGATGGTCGGTCACTCGGTTGTCTTTGGCGTTGTAGGTGCGGATTTTTTCGCTTCGGTCCCCGGTGCCCACCTGAGCACGCCTTGCGGAGCTTTCGGCTGCATTGGCTTCCGCCAGCTGGCGTTCGTACAGCTTCGCCCGCAGAATTTCGAGCGCTCGCTCGCGGTTCTGCAGTTGGGAGCGCTCCTGGGTGCAAAACACCCTGATTCCTGTTGGCTTGTGCAGCAAATCAACGGCGGTTTCCACCTTGTTCACGTTCTGACCACCGGCTCCGCCGGAGCGTGCCGTGCTGATGTCGAGATCGGTGGGATCAATCTGAACCTCGACAGGGTCGGCTTCTGGCATGACGGCCACGGTGGCTGTGGAGGTATGGACCCGTCCTTGAGATTCCGTGGCGGGAACCCGTTGCACCCGGTGAACCCCGGCTTCAAATTTCAACTGGCTGAAGACCGCGTCCCCTTTCACCGAGAGGATGAGTTCGCGGTAGCCCCCTAGATCGGCAGCACTGGCACTCACCGGTTGGACACTCCAGCCTTGTCGTCCGCCATAGCGCTCGTACATCCGCGCCAGGTCGCCAGCCCATAGGCAGGCTTCATCCCCACCGGCTCCAGCCCTGATTTCCAGCATCACGCTGCGCTCATCGCGGGGATCGCTGGGGAGAAGGGCCAGAGTGATGCGTTCCACAAGAACGCCCTGACGTTCGTCGAGGTCTTGCAGTTCCATGCGAGCCAGTTCTTCCATGGCCTGATCCCCGCGGCTTTCTTTGAGCAGGGCTTCGGCCTGGTGACGCTCCTCTTTGATCTGCTGCAGGCTCTGATAGTCCTGCACAAGAGGCTCAAGTCGGGAACGTTCCCGGGCAATGGATTGCAGGCGTTTGGGGTCAGAGGCCACATCGGGGTCCGCCAGTTGGCGTTCCAGGGTGTGGAAGCTCGTGGTCGCTGCATCCAGTCGGCTAATCAGGGTCGCGAGGTCCATCCCCTTCGGCACGCAGTAATGAAAAGTCCCCCGACTGCAGAACTCTGTCTGCAGTCGGGGGAAAGAAGGGATTCATCAACAGAATCCAGTTGCTGAAGCTCAGCTTCAGGCGTCAGCTTTGGCAGCTTTCTTGTCGTCTGCAGCTTGGTTGGCGCTTCCCATGCCGTACTTCTTCATGAAGCGGTCCACACGACCCTCGGTGTCGAGGATCTTCTGGGTGCCGGTGAAGAAGGGGTGGTTGCCACTCCAGACGTCGACGTGAATCTCGGGCTGGGTGGAGCCAGTGGTCATGACCACTTCTCCGTTGCAGATCACCTTGGCATCGGGATACCAGGTGGGATGAATGTCGGACTTGGGCATAACAGAAATCAGCGCTTGGAGAACTGAGGAGCCTTACGGGCTTTCTTGAGGCCGTACTTACGACGTTCCTTCGCACGCGGGTCGCGGCTGAGGTGACCTTCGGTCTTCAGAGGCTTGCGGTTGTCGGCAGACAGCTCGCAAAGGGCACGGGCAGCGCCTTGCTTGATCGCATCAGCCTGGCCGGTGAGGCCGCCACCGCGAACATTCACAAGCACGTCGTACTCAGCAGTCAGACCCAGGGTTTGAAGGGGAGCTTTAACGGCCGCGATGTAGGCGGGGTTGTAGTTCAGATAGTTGTCGCCAGGGCGACCATTGATGGTGATGGTGCCGTTGCCGGGAACCAAGCGAACTCGGGCCACGGAGGTCTTGCGGCGACCGGTGCCCCAATAGACGACGGAATTGGAGGTGCTCATTTAGCGGAAGCGGCGGGATCGAGCTTGAGGGTCTGGGGCTGCTGCGCGGCATGGGGATGCTCGCTGCCCTTGTAAACCTTCAGCTTGCGGAACAGCTGGCGGCCCAAGGCGTTGTGGGGAAGCATGCCTTTGATGGCTTTCTCCACAATGCGCTCGGGAAGACGCTCTTGCAGGTGCTCGAAGGTTTCGACCTTCATGCCACCCGGACGACCGGAATGGCGGCGGTACAGCTTCTGCTGGGGCTTGTTGCCGCTGACGCGAATTTTGTCAGCGTTCACCACGATCACGAAATCGCCGGTGTCCAGGTGGGGGGTGTAGGTGGCTTTGTTCTTGCCACGCAGCACGGAAGCCACCTCGGTGGCCAAGCGGCCGAGGGTTTGATTCTCAGCGTCTACCAGGTACCACTGGCGGTCGATCGAATCGATTGAGGGAACGGATGTCTTGTTCATCGCGCCGGCATGCCGGTTCGGGTATGCCCCACCTGAGCTGGCGGAGCTGGGCAAAATGGATCTGTCCGCACAAGGCGGCCTGATCAAAGCTCAAAGATTGAGCTTACCTCGTCGTGGGTCTCACTCCTTAAAGGAACTGAGGCGGGTGGAAGAGGTTGCGGGCCGCTTAAGCCAGTGCATCACTGCATCTGGAACGGCTCAGTCAGTTTTCGGCAGCTTTGGTGGATCCGGAGGGGGATCCTCAGTTGCCAGAAAATACCGCGGTTGGCAATCGTACCACCCGCCTTTACTGAAGATTGGCTCCTCATACCCAGCCCTCAGCAGGCAGAGTCCCTGGGCCGGTGCGGAGTCTTTCACTTCGCTGCGGCGTCGCTCGCGCCAGCGCCGTTCGAAGCTGGCAAGGCTGAGGCGATGCTCACCCACCGCCACTACTTGTCCCATCAAGAGGCGGACCATCCCGTAAAGGAATCCACTGGCTTGGATCTCCACGCTCACCAAGTCGCCCTGTCGCTCCAGGCTGACGTCCTGAATCGTGGTGCGGGCGTGGGCCCGGCGGCTGCCAGCACGCATGAAGGCCCCGAAATCGTGAGTCCCGAGAAGTCCCTCGAGGGCTTCGACCATCAGTTGATCGTCGAGTCGAGCGTGGTAGCGGTGCCACGTCCAGGGTGTGAGAAACAGATTGGGGCGTCGCCCGTTGTAGATGCTGTAGCGATATCGCCGATAGGTGGCTGAATAACAGGCATGCCAGTTCAGTGGACGTTCGACCGCCTCGCGTACGCGGATGGTTCCCGGTAGTCGGCCATTCAGAGCAGGTGCCCAACGGCTTGCGGGGATTGGACCACTGGAATC
>JAAZVJ010000141.1 GCA_018623675.1 Synechococcus sp. HW_metabat.54
CAGGTTGTTGAACACGTGGCGAATGACGCCATTGCCATCAATCACGTAGGTGACACGCGATGGCAGCAGGCCCAAGGTCTTGGGGACGCCGAAGGCGCGGCGCAGCGACTGATCCCGATCGCTCAGGAGGGGGAAGGGAAGTTGGTGGTTGGCTGCAAATCGTCGGTGGCTGACAACATCGTCACCACTCACTCCCCAGACCTGCGCACCCAGCGACTGAAGTTCGCTGTAGGAATCACGGAAACCACAGGCTTCTGCCGTGCAACCAGGTGTTTCGTCTTTGGGGTAGAAGAACAGCACCAATGGTGTTCCGTTGCGTTCGCCCACGGCGCAGGTGTTTCCCTCGTGGTCATCCACGGTGATGGAGGGAGCACGATCGCCAGCACCGAGGGCCATGGACCAACACAGAAACGGTTCACGCAACCCTAGGAACTGTGGCTGTTGGGCGGAGAATGGGGGCGTCTTGGGGAGGCACCTGTATGGAGAATCAGTCGGTACCGGGCCAACTTGATCTCCTCTCGCTCTCGGGATATCAGGAGCCTGCTAAGCCAGCGGCGGTTCCTGAACCCCACGCCAATCCCACTCCAGATACAGATCTAGATCCAGCTCCGACGGCCGTCGTGGCACCGCTGCAGTCAGAGCACAGCGATTCACCCAGCACGCTGTTGATCATCGACACAGAAACCACAGGCCTTGATCCCACTGAGGATGTGTGTCTCGAGGTGGGGGCGATTCTGTTTGATGTGCCGAGTCGTCAGGTGTTGGCGCAACAGTCGTTCCTGTTGCCGGTGAAGAGCAATGCGGCGGAGTCGATTAACCGCATTCCGGCCCACGCCACGACCCTCCCCCAGCCTTGGCGACCAGCCCTGGTCTATTTCCAGTCACTGCTGGATGCGGCCGACGTTCTTGTTGCCCATAACGCTGCTTTTGATTCTCAGTGGTTTGGCCATGGGCACCTTCCAGAGGTCACCAAGCCTTGGCTTTGCAGCATGGACGACATGCGCTGGCCGGAGGAGAAGCAGTTGCGCCCGCGTCCATCGGTGCGGGACCTTGCCTTGGCCTATGAGATTCCGGTGTGGGCAGCCCATCGAGCCCTCACCGATTGCATCTATCTCGCCGAGGTGTTTCGCCGCTGTGAAGACCTGGAGCAACGGCTTGCCCAAGGGTTGGAACCCAGGCATCTCTTCAAAGCCATCGTGAGTTACGACCAGCGCCATTTGGCTCGCGATGCGGGTTTTCGCTGGAATGATCCTGTCGCGGGTGCCTGGACCCGTCGCCTCAGTGATCGAGAAGCGGCCAGTCTGAGTTTTGCGGTGGAACGTCTTGAACAAGGGCTTCCGATGGCCTCTTAGAGCAAGCAAGGATTTGCTTTAGCAACTGGAAGCCTCTACGCAGGTTTTGGCGTATCCCCTCTGGTGTCTCCAGGCTGGTGGTATGGCTGCGCTACCACGCAAAATTCATCGACGGCGTCGATCGCGGCACCATGGCGACCAGCCGCGCGATCTGCCACGCCTGCGTCTTCAGGCTTGGCAGCAGGTACGCACCTGGGCCCGCCTGATCCGCGAAGCAGAACAGCTTTGGCATGTGGATGTGCGGGAGCTCAAACGTCTTGGTGCACTTGAGTTGTCTCAGATCCTTGGAGAAATCCCACCGTCTCAGCGGCCGCGGGTCAACCGTTGGCTGCAGGGGTATGCGGCCTCGACCCGTCTGCACAGCAAAGACGACGACAAGCCAGAGAACAAACTTAAGCACCACTGAGCGCTACTTGTTAAGGGTTAGTTAACCGAAGTGATCAAAAAATAGCCAGCTCTTAATGGTCTCCTAACGACTCAGCATTCATCGATTGGATATTGATTAGGAGCCGATTCTCCATAAGGCTTGCCATGAGCTTCGCTAAGAAGGCTCTGATTTTTTCTTCCTTGCTCGCTCTCGGTGCCGGTGTGTCTGCTTCGGCAGCCGGCCGTCTCAGCGGTGCAGGTGCTTCGTTCCCTGCCAAGATTTATCAGCGCTGGTTCTCTGAACTTGCTAAGGCTGGTGGCCCCCGCGTGAACTACCAGGCAGTTGGTTCCGGTTCCGGCCGTAAAGCATTCATCGACCAAACCGTGAACTTCGGTGCATCGGATGATCCGATGAAGAAAAAGGACATGGCCAAGGTTGGCCGTGGTGTGGTTCAGATTCCGATGGTGGGTGGCACCATCGCCTTCGGTTACAACTATCCCGGTTGCAATCTGAAGCTCACCCAGGAGCAGGCCGTGAAGGTCGCCATGGGCATGATCAAAGATTGGAAGGAAGTCGGCTGTAAGCCCGGCAAAATGGTGTGGGTCCACCGCTCCGATGGTTCCGGCACCACCAAGGCTTTCACCAATTCCATGCAGGCCTTCTCCAAGACCTGGACTCTCGGAACTGGTAAGTCTGTGAAGTGGCCTACAGGCGTTGGTGCCAAGGGCAACTCTGGCGTGGCTGGTGTGATCAAGAACACCGTCGGTGCCATTGGTTATGTCAACCAGTCGTACATCAAGGGTTCCGTTGTTGCTGCTGCTCTCCAGAACAAGTCTGGTGAGTACCTCAAGCCTTCCGTGGATTCCGGTGCCCGTGCTCTGAACGGAATCAAACTCGACAAGGACCTCGCTGGCACCAACCCCAACCCCTCTGCCAAAGGTGCTTATCCCATCGCGACTCTCACCTGGGTTCTGGCTTACAAGACCGGTAATGGTGCCAACACCGAGACCATCAAGAAGGCCTTCAACTACATGCTGAGCAGCCAGGCTCAGAACGTAGCTCCTTCTCTGGGCTTCGTGCCTCTCAAGGGTGACATCCTCAGCAAGGCCAAGGCCGCTGTCAACAAGATCGGTCAGTGATGGGTTCAAGCTGAACTTTATCTGTTCCTTGTGAATGCAAAGGGAGGGCGTTAGTCCTCCCTTTTTTATGTCTTAATGACCTGTTAACTGGCTGATGTTCTTTCCTTTTTCTGGTGGGGAATCTTGTTGCTTAATTTGATGGCCAGTTGGATTGCGTCTTGTGGTTGCAGCTCCATCCACGCAGCTCGGTGTTCGATCACTCCAGGTTTGCGGTTCACCCGCTCGATCCAGTTCTAGTAAGCGCAATCAAGTGCATTTGAGTGCTGGAAGCATTGTTCCTCTGTTGAAGAACAGTTTCTGGTTTGTGAACTCCGGCATGGTCAAGTTGGGTGCTGTGACCGAGCAGGGTGATGAATTGCTTTTGGGGTTAGTGGGGCCGAATGAGCCCTTCGGTGAGCCCCTCACCATGGTGGAGGCGTATGAAGCGGTAACCCTCACCGATTGCCATCTCACCTGCCTGACATACGACGAGATTGCCAATGAGCCTGCATTGATGGCGTCCATGGTGAAGGCCATCGGGGCTCGCCTGCGTCAGGCTGATTTTTTATTGGCGTTGCTTGGGCTCAGGCGGGTGGAAGACCGGGTTCGTGGCTTCTTGGAACTGTTGGCCAATGAGTATGGCGAGCCTTGCGATCGCGGACTGCGCATTGGTCTGCGACTCACCCATCAAGACATCGCTAGTGCCCTCAGCACCACCCGAGTGACGGTGACACGAGTGATCGGGCAGCTCAAGGAACAGGGCTGGTTAGCGATCGATGGGCGCCGTCATCTTGTTGTGAGTCACTTGCCTCGCCGATAAGCGCCTTCACTCTGTGGCAGAGGTTCTGTTTCGCCTCGGATTGATCAGCCCGGGGCTTTTTGGTGTGGGTGTTTCGGAGGCTCGTGTGCCTTGGAAGACCAAAAAAAATGCTCCTCAACAGAGGAGCATTTGGAAGGGTGACATTGAACCGAATCGGAGCGGCGGGATTTGAACCCACGACCCCCACTACCCCAAAGTGGTGCGCTACCAAGCTGCGCTACGCCCCGGCAGAACGAAGTTATCACAAGGCATGTCGTCCACCATGGCGACGGCTGATCCGAAGCAGCAACCGGTGGCTGAGTTGATCGCGCGTGTCACTGCTGTACCCCCACAG
>JAAZVJ010000142.1 GCA_018623675.1 Synechococcus sp. HW_metabat.54
AATTTGGTGTAAGTGAACTGGGGAAGCGCGCTCCAGAAGGCCATGGCTGCCCGTTTCGCCTGACCCGGATAGGCCTTGTCGATGGAGATCACGGCCAACTTGTAGCTGAGAGCTTCCATCGGCAGAAAGAAGTCTTTGATCTCCGGAATCTGCTGTCGCAGGATCGGTGTGTAGATGCGATTCAGGGCGATGGCCAGCATCGCTTCCTCTTTGGGCGGACGGCCGCTGAAGGTGGTGAGCATCACCGGGTCGCGGCGTTGGGTGATGCAGTGGAACCGCACCAGGGGGGAGTCCTCGACATTTCCGTAGAACCCCATGTGATCGCCGAAGGGTCCATCCGGAAGAACCTCTCCTGGCGTGATGGTGCCCTCCAACACGATCTCGCTGTGGCTGGGAACTTTGAGGTCGAGGGTTTTGCATGGGGCCAGTCGAACCCCTTCACCGGCATAAAGGCCCGCGAACAACCATTCACTGAGTTGAACGGGGATGGGTGTTGCCGCTGCCATCACCAGCAGTGGATGCACTCCGATCGCAACCGCCACCTCCAGTTTCTTCCCCATAGCCGCAGCCTTCCGCAGGTGACGCGCGCCTCCGCGCACGCTGAGCCAGTGCACGGTCATGGTGTTGATCGACTGCTTCTGCAGGCGATAGACCCCCACATTGGGCACACCTGTTTCGGGGTCCTTGGTGATGACGAGCCCAAGGGTCACAACGCCCCCCGCATCTCCGGGCCAGGGTCGGATTAAGGGCAGGGCGTCGAGGTTGACCTCGTCCCCCATCAACACCTGCTGCCGGCAGGGGGGCGTGAGATCGCGGTCGGGAACTGCTTTGATCAGATCCCAAAACACGCGGGCAAAGGCCTTCGTTTCTTCAAGCCCTTTCGGGGGTTTGGGTTGTTGCAGGAGGGCCAGCCGGCTGCCGAGCTCCTCCAGTTGCTCAGCCCGCTCGAGGCCCATGCTCCAAACCACCCGCTCCACGGTGCCCAGCAGGTTCACGGCGACCGGCATGGAGGAGCCGATCACATTCTCGAACAGAAGTGCAGGTCCGCCCATGGCCAAAACCCGGTCGGCAATGGCGGCTAGCTCCAGATCGGGATCAACGGGAGCAGTGATGCGACGCAGCTGACCCTTCTGTTCGAGCAGTTTCAAAAAGCCGCGCAGATCGCGCGTCGCCGGACCGGAGCGAAACAGGGCCATAGAAGCGTTTGGTTTCTGAGCAGGCGATGTCGGTACTGTGACGCACGCCGTTCTCCAACCGTGGTCATGCAGCTCAGCTACTTCCATGTCGCCGCTGATGTGCCCGACTGCGGCCCCGACATTGAAACCACCACGAAGGCCAATGCTGCTGTGGTGATTGATGTGTTGCGGGCGACGACCACCATTGCTTGGGCCCTTCATAACGGTGCTGAGGCCGTGCAGGCCTACAGCGACCTCGATGAACTGCGTGCCGATGCCCAGCAATGGCCGGAAACGGCCCGCTTACTGGTGGGGGAACGCGGTGGCAAAAAGCTTGACGGGTTTGACCTCGGTAATTCTCCCGTTGCTGTCACATCTGATGTTGTGCACGGCAAGCGCCTGTTCATGAGCACCACCAACGGCACCCGCTCGTTGCAAAAAGTGCGTGACATTCCTCAGGTGTTCACCGCAGCGCTGCCCAACCGCAAAGCTGTTGCGGAGCGCTTACTCCAAGAAAGGCCCGAACGGATTTGGATCGTGGGCAGCGGCTGGGAGGGCTCCTATTCCCTGGAAGACTCCCTTGCTGCAGGCGCATTGGCGTCGGTACTGATTGAGCAGGGTGCCTCCATCGCCAATGACGAAATGCAGGCTGCTGCGGTGTTGTGGGATCGCTGGAAACACGACCCTGAGGCTTGCCTGCGCTTGGCAACCCATGGCCAGCGATTGATCCGCATCGGTAACCACGATGCAGACTTCCGCTGCTGTGCTGGTTTAGATGAGCTTTCCGTCGTGCCTACGCAGGTGGAACGCGGGGTGTTGCGGGCCGTTGCTAGCTGAGCCGAACGTCGAAATCCCTCTAAAATTCGGGCTTTCTCAGCACTCCTGTGAGCGACTTTCTGGCGGCCGCCGTGCAACTCACAAGCACCCCGGACGCGGAGAGCAACTTTGCTGCTGCAGAGGAACAGATTGAACTGGCGGCCCGCCGCGGCGCAGAACTAGTGGGCTTGCCAGAAAATTTCGCCTTCATGGGGGATGACACCACCCGGCTTGAGCAGGCCCCTGCCTTGGCAGAGCAATGCAGCCGTTTCTTGGTCACCATGGCCCGTCGCTACCAGGTGGTGGTGATGGGAGGTGGTTTTCCGGTCCCTTCCGGGGACGGTGTGACCACCTTCAACCGGGCTGAACTGGTGGGTCGAGACGGTCAATTGTTGGCGCGCTACGACAAGATCCACCTCTTCGATGTTGACCTCCCGGACGGCATTCCCTATCGGGAATCCACCACGGTGACCCCGGGGCGGGAGTTGCCCCCGGTGGTTGATGTGCCTGGTTTGTGCAAGGTGGGGCTGTCCATTTGCTACGACGTGCGCTTCCCTGAGCTTTACCGCCACCTGGTTGGCGCAGGAGCTGAGGTGTTGATGATCCCCGCTGCATTCACGGCCTACACGGGCAAGGATCACTGGCAAGTGCTGCTGCAGGCTCGCGCCATTGAAAACACGGCGTTTGTTGTCGCCCCATCCCAAACCGGACTTCACGCGGGTCGCCGTCAAACCCACGGCCACGCCATGGTCATCGACCCTTGGGGAACGGTGCTGGCGGACGCAGGAGTGGTTCCCGGTGCTGCTGTCGCTCCGGTGGACACTGCCCATCTGCAACGCATCCGCAGCCAGATGCCCAGCCTTCAGCATCGCCAGCCAGCCCTGTTCTGAGCACCATGCTTTCGGCGCAGTCCCGTCGTGTTGCTGCCTTGGCTGCGGTTTTGCTGCAGGCAGGCAGCTTGTTATCGGCTTTGCCGGCCCAAGCCGCCAGTTCCCTAGCGGCCTGGGCTTTTACGGCGAAAGGAGAGCTGAAGCTGCGCACCGCCACAGGTGCGCGGCTGGAGGCTTTCTTTGAGGCTGGAACCCGTCTTCAGGGGCCTCGGGTCTGGATCGATTTCCCTGGCGAGCTCAGCCGCCCACGCAGCGTTCGCGGCAGTGGTTCTCTGAAAGAGATTCGTCTCGGTAAGCCCACCCCTGGCACCACCCGTTTGGTGCTGGAGTTCGCGCCAGGCGTTGCTCTGGATCCAGGTCAGCTCAAGTTGGTTGGCACGGCGATTGATCGATGGTCGATGCGCTTTGAGGGGCTTCCCACTCGGGGCTTGCGTTCGATTGGGGAGGGTGACCTCAATCGCCGCAGTGCTCCTTGGGTCTCGGGCATCAGCATCACGCCGTCCACGACCCCTGTCGATCCATCCGGTTTGCCGGATGTTCCCCGCGGCCGCTATCGGGTGGTGATTGACCCCGGCCACGGTGGTCCCGACCCAGGCGCCATTGGGATTCGGGGAATCAGGGAAACCGACGTGGTTCTCGACATCTCCCTGCAGGTGGCCCAGCTGCTGGAGGCGAAAGGAGTGCAGGTTGTGCTGACCCGCACAGCCGAGGTTGATGTGGACCTCCCCCCCCGAGTGGCTTTGGCGAACCGGGTTGGTGCGACTGCGTTCCTCAGCATCCACGCCAATGCCATCAGCATGGCGCGCCCCGAAGTGAATGGCATCGAAACCTTCTATTACTCAGACCCTCGCTCGGCGCGTCTTGCTGCCCATGTGCAGCAACAGGTGCTGAACGTTTCGCCAGGCAGTCCGAATCGCGGAGTGCGTCGAGGTCGCTTCTTTGTGATTCGACTGACCACCATGCCGTCTGCCTTGGTGGAAACCGGCTTTGTTACCGGTCGGCTTGATGCACCCCGCCTTGCGGATCAGAACCATCGACGACGACTTTCCTTGGCGATTGCCGCTGGTCTTTTGGAATATCTGCGGGGGTTGAGATG
>JAAZVJ010000143.1 GCA_018623675.1 Synechococcus sp. HW_metabat.54
ATTCCGACCAACAGCATCAAGCCAAAGACCACATGCCCCTGCCCCTGAGCCCACGCCTCTGCGAGGGCCATGGGGTGAGAGAAGGTCCTGGCAACGGCTGAAGGGTCCCACTTCCACAGGTTGTTATCAAGCACGCCCAACATCACTCCGCAGAGGATGGAGGAGCGCCAGTCCACCCGCTGTGCGTTCGGCCTTGCGGACGATTGCATCCGGTTCCTCCACAGCAGGAGCAATAGAGGCAGCACCAGGACAACCAGAGTGATCAGGGCTCGTCCATCACTTGAAGGCAGGGCTGGTAGTGCCATGGGTGAGCCGAGCAGGCGGAAACCCAAGATCCAGCCCGCCACGCTGATCAAACCGCGCAGGTCGCCAGCCATCAGCTGAATACTCGTGCCGACAAAGCAGCCCCTGTTCCAGGCCGCTGTGACTCCAAAGAGGAGACCTCCGGCGAGCACGCGCAATGGAGCGCCGTATTGCTCTAGGGGGCGGTGCTCCGCGAGCCCGGCGAGGAGCAGCACACCGGTGATCATCGAGCAGATGATGAGGGTGGCTTGTGTATCAGCCCATTCGCCCCGGAGCGCTTGGCCAACAGTGCCCACCATGCAGAAGCGGATACGGCTCAGCAGCAGCCCCGATGCAAAGAGCAGCAGTAGGGCAACAACGGCAGGAAGAACCATGTGTGGGTTCAGGTTGAGCACAGTGTTTGCAAGCCACCCTGATCAGTGGTGTCGCCTAGAACACAACTGCTTGCTGTCTGCATCACCTGCTCGAAGTCTCGAGTCAATGGAGTGGTTTTCGATTTCTTTTGTAGCCATTTGAACAATGGCTGACTACGTTCTGCGCGGGACTTCGGTTCTGGGGAGGAAAGGCCGGGCTGGTGCTTGGCCTTTTTTCTTGATCTAACCGCAATGGGGCTTTGGCGATCTAAAGCTTCCCCTTGACCTTGGTCACAAAGCGGTGGAGAAGTCGAACCACCTCGCTGCTTTTGGGCGCCTCCCCTGCGTCTTGAAAGAGTGAGACGGGCGTTGAGCGTTTGGAAGCAGCTTTGGCCAGCTTTTCTTTTCGAATCTTCCTGCGTTGTTGTTGCAAGACGTCGCGGGATTCGCGAAGGGTAAGAAGACGTTTTTCCATGGAAATCATTGATTGCTTGGGCTTCTTGGAGGAATGCAATGCGTTGCTCGACTTATGTTCGGCTTGTCCGTCGCCACTCCTTCCAAGCTAGTCGCGGTGCGCTCCACAGGCTGATTAAGACCAGTGGGGTGACTGGGACAGCTGTAATCACGATGAACGCTTGGAGGGCATCAATGGATGTGCTGTCACCCAAACTGGTGCCAATGCGCAGCAACACCAACGTCAAGCTGCCAATCATTAAGGCCCAGAAGAGCCGAAGCATCCGTGCAGGTACCCGCTCCCCACTGACCACCATCGCCGCGGCGTAGCTCATGGAGTCCGCGCTGGTTGCCATAAACAGAACGACCAGAAGTAGGCCCGCCGGTATTAAGAGCCAAGCCAGAGGCAGCTGGCTGAGGATGGCGAGTAGTGCCGCCGCTGCCCCATTTGTTTGCAGCGGCTCACTGACCGATCCGCTGTTGGCTAGCTCAAGGGCGATGCCTGTGCCTCCGAGCAACGTGAACCAAAGATTGGTCACCAGCGGGCAAAGAATGGCCACGGCCAAAACCAGCTCGCGCAGACTTCGTCCTCGGCTGACCCCCGCTGTGAATAGGCCCATCAGTGGGGCATAGCCCAGGAACCAACCCCAGTAAAAAATGGTCCAGCCGTTGATCCAGCCGCCTTGCTCGGCGCCGTTGTTTGCCAGAGCCATTGCCGGCAGATTGCTGATGTAGAGCAGCATTCCACTGAGGAAATGCTGGATCAGCCAGAGTCCTGGTCCCACCAGCAGGATTGCTGCTGCAAGTCCAAGTGTGAGCGCAACATTGAGCTCAGAGAGCCACTTGATGCCCCGCTGTATGCCGCTGACGGTTGAGGTTGCAAACACCGCCGTCAACACAATCACCACTAGCGATTGAAGGCCGGCACTGTCGTTGAGCCATGGCAGTTGACCCGCCGCATTGCTGAGCTGCAGGGAGAGGAAGCCAAGCGGTCCAACGGTGCCTGCAATGGCGGCAACCACCGACAGGCCATCGGCGCAATCGCCCACCACGCCATCGACCCAGCGCCGCGGCAACACGCCGATGAGCAGAGCCCGCGGCCGCAGCCGTTCACCCCGTTGCTCCAGCAACGAGAAGGTGATCGTCACGGTTGTTGCAACCAGCGCCCAAGCGAGGAAGCCCCAGTGCAGAAAACTCACGGCGAGGGCTGGATCAACCGCTGCTGCTGTTCCCCCAGCTGCTTCTGAAAAGTAAGGAGCGGGTGTTTGGAAGTGGAAGAGCGGCTCGGCGGCCGACCAAAACACGCCTCCCCCGGCGAGCAATGTGCAAATCAGAACCGCGCACCAATCAAAAAAACGAATGGTCGGTTTCGCCTCCTTGCCTCCCAACCTCAACGCCCCGATTGGACTGATGGCGAGGCCCATCGCCACGATGAAGACCGCGGCCACCATCCACTGCCAAAGCCCGCCAAGGTGCTGGCTAATGATCGCTTTGCCGCTGCTGGTGAATGCTCTGGCCAGCTCCAAGTCCACCGCGGCGATCACCAGAAAGATGAGCAACGGGATGGATCCCACCCAGAGCGGTGGCTGCTTCAGCCAACTGGGTGTTTGAAGAAGCTCGCTCGAGGAGCGTTTGGGGTCGGTCACAGTCGTTAGGCAGTTACGGCGGTGCGCTGATGGCTCCAGCAACTCAGATCCACCTCAAGCGGTTCCTGGGTTGCCAAGCGGGCGAGGGAATCGCCAATGAGTGGTGCAAATTTGAAGGACTGGCCAGACCCCCCGCAGAACAAGCTGATGGATGGCGAGATGCGATCCAGCACAAAATTCACATCGGCCGTCATCGAATACGGACTCATGACGGTCTCAACGCGCTCTTGAATGCCGTCTACGGCGTTGAAGAGGAAGTCATCCAATAACTCCACGAGCCGTGGAGGTGGCTCCCGTTGCATCAACGCCGGGTCATGGACGCGCAGGGATTGGGGAGTCCAGTCGATTCCACATTTGATTCGGGGACGTCCATCGGCTGTTTGGCTGAGGACCGGGAAGCCGTAATACAGGCCGCCGTCATCACCCCGTTCCTGTTGGAAGCAGAACCATTGGGGGTAGCGATCGGCGAGGTTGGGATCCACCGTGTAGTGGGCCCAGAGCATGGGCCAAATTTCCAGTTTTGGCGTCAGCCCGAGGGGGGCCAGGAGCGCTTGGCTCCAGATCCCGCAGGCCACCACGACTTGATCGGCGCTGATGTGATCACCCTGCTCGAGGGTGACTCCGCGGCCGTCGGGATCCAGGCTCTTGACTGGGGTGTTCTCGAAGAGTTGATGCCCGGCTGCCTTTGCGGTGGTGCACCAGTGCTCGATGACTTTGTCGCTGCGAACGGCGCCCGCCGTGGGTTCGAACAGACCGGTGAACTCCCGCTTGGGCTTGAGGGGAAACCGGGCTGCAATCTCCTCGGCCGTGAGGGCTTCGTAGGGGATGCCCTGCTCATCCATCACCCGACGGGCGCCAGGGATGGATCCTTCGATCGTTTCTTCGTCCCAGCTTTCCCCATAGAAGAGCAGTCCATGGGTGGCCCGGAGCGGAATCCCTGCCTCCGCTTCCTCCTTGATCCATAGGCGATTGGCGGCCTGTGCCAGCTCGCACAGCACGGGGTCGGAGTACATCTCCCGGAACATCCGGGTTTCACCAAAGCTGCTGGCCTGCGCGTGGGCCAGGGTTTTGGCTTCTAGAAGGACGACGTCTCGCACGCCGCGCTGCGCCAACGCCGCCGCGCAACTGAGCCCTGCCATCCCTCCTCCAATGATCAGGATGCGTGTGGTTGTTGGGATCTCGGGTTTCATGACACCGCTCCAGCGTTGAAGCTCAGCCCG
>JAAZVJ010000144.1 GCA_018623675.1 Synechococcus sp. HW_metabat.54
CGCAGAACGCAACAGCTGCGGCCCAATGCAGCAAGCCATGGATAGCTTTAAAACGATGCTGCTTCCCTCACCATGAGCAACGCCGCTGAGCTCTACCAAAGGATCGAGAGTGATCACACACTCACCAATGGGCTATTCCGGCAAGCTCTGCAGAACCCCTCTGGTGCGATCGCAGCGATCTGCGAACTCGGCGAAACCATGGGGCTACCCGTCACTGCCGAGGAAGTGAAGACCCATATCGCGAGCCTCGACGATGACCTCACCAAACAATGGCTGGTCAAAGCTCGCGGGGGGCTTTGAGCTGCCCCTGGAGCTCAACGCCAGTGACGGCTGATCGAGAGCGCTGCTTCTGACGGCTGTACCCACCACCGCCGGCCCAGCTGAAAAACAACCAGTAACTGACAATCGCCAGGCCAGCAGCCACGACCAGAGCCGTCACCTGTTCGAGTCGCCGCATGGCCCAGAGGCTCCCTTCTCCACAGGGCCCAGTCTGCATTGCACCCTCCACGCGGGATGATGTGAGCCGCCTGCACCCACCCCTGTGCTGAGACTGGAGCGCGTCAGCAAGATCTATCCCACCGGGGAGGTGCTCAGAGATGTCACCTGGGAGGTGAAAAGCGGCGATCGCATTGGCCTCGTGGGGGTGAATGGCGCTGGCAAATCCACCCAGTTGCGCCTAATTGCCGGCCTGGAAGAACCCTCCTCCGGCCAGGTTGTTCGTCAAGGCGAACCTCGCATCGCCTACCTGCAACAGGAATTTGACGTTGATCCGCAGCGCACGGTGCGCGAGGAGTTATTCCAGGCCTTCGGGGAAGCAGCCCAGGTGCTGAACCGACAGCGCGAGGTGGAAGCGGAGATGGGTTCTGAACAAGCGGCAGAAGATCCCGAGCATCTCGACCAGCTGATTCACGAACTCGGCCGGCTGCAATCCCGATTTGAGGCGCTCCATGGCTACGAACTCGAAGCCAGGATCGACAAGCTGCTTCCCACCATTGGTTTCAGCCCAGAGGGAGCCGAACGCACCGTGGCCGACTACTCCGGCGGCTGGCAGATGCGAATCGCACTTGGAAAAATTCTGCTGCAAGATCCCGATCTCCTGCTGCTGGATGAACCCACGAACCACCTCGACGTGGAGACCATCCAATGGCTTGAGGGCTACCTCACCGAGCAGACAGCGGCCTTGGTGGTGATCAGCCACGACCGCACGTTCCTCGACCGCGTCTGCAACCAAATTGTGAGCACTGAGCGGGGGGTCTCCCGCACCTATCTGGGCAACTACACCGCCCATCTGGAGCAAAAAGCTCAGGAACTGGAGGCGACTCAAGCTGCCTATGACCGGCAGCAAAAAGAGATCGCGACCCAACAGGCCTACATCGACCGTTTCCGAGCCAGCGCCACCCGCAGCACCCAAGCGAAAAGTCGCGAAAAACAACTCGACAAAGTGGAGTTGGTGGATGCTCCAGTCGAGAGCGTGAGCGGCCCCAGTTTTCAATTTCCTCCAGCTCCGCGCTCAGGCCGTGAAGTGGCCCGCATCGACAACCTCACCCACTCCTACGGCGATCAAATCCTTTTTCTCGGGGCCGAACTGGAGGTGGAGCGGGGTGACAGGATCGCGTTTGTGGGGCCCAATGGTGCGGGGAAATCCACCCTGCTACGCCTGGTGATGGGGGTGGAAACGCCGGACGAAGGCACGGCAAGCCTGGGTGAACACAACATCATCGCTAGCTACTTCGAGCAGAACCAGGCGGAAGCCCTCGATCTCAGCAAAACGGTGATTGACACCATGTTTGAGGCCGTTCCGGATTGGACCCAGACCCAGGTGCGCTCCCTGCTGGGAAGCTTTTGCTTCAGCAACGACAGCGTCTTCAAGGAGGTCGGCAAGCTGAGCGGTGGGGAAAAGGCGCGCCTGGCCTTGGCTCTGATGCTGCTCACTCCTTGCAACCTACTGGTACTCGACGAACCCACAAACCACCTCGACATCCCGGCCAAGCAGATGCTCGAGAACGCGCTTTGTGACTACGACGGCGCTGCACTTCTGGTTTCCCACGACCGCTACTTCATTTCCCGCGTCGCCAATCGGATCGTGGAACTACGCGATGGAGAACTGATCCTTTACCGGGGCGATTACGACTACTACCTGGCCAAGAAGCAGGAAGAGGCCGAACAAGAACGCCTTGCCAAGGAAGCCGCCACTCGAGACGCGAAGCGCAAAGCCAACCAGGAAAAACAAAAGCAGAAACAGGCCAAACGCAAAAAAGGCGGCTAACAGATCAAGCGCCAAGCGCAAGATGAAACTTCACAGTTGGTTAGGCAGGAAGACTTATTTCGCTTTACCGGCCCGTTTTGTCTGCATAGGGTGATTTCACTGTTTCCGGCCTGCCATGACCAGCTTCCAGCCCCGCCATGACGACCGGACCAACCACGGAAACACCGAGACGCAGCACGATCAGACGTGGGATTCAGTGGAGACCTATTTCCACTGCATCACCACCTGTTCGCTCGACGATGGGGACTGCATCACTCGCTGTGTGGAAGAACTGCGCGATGCCGAGCGCTAATCAGGATTGCAAGCTGCGCATTTCAACCGGCGTCATCCTGACGGTTTGGCGCTGACCAGCGCGCACAATCTCCAAGCTGATGGGTTGATTCACGCCATGCCGGTCGATGGCAGTCACCACATCTGCGGGGGCTTTGACCTTCGTTCCAGCGATGGCCACGATCACATCCCCGTCCTGCAGCCCTGCCCGATCGGCAGGGCCACCGGGCATCACCGAACGCACCACCGCACCCGCAGGGGCCGGGGCTCCTGGCCGTGGAGCCGGCACGGGGGAAAGACCAATGCCCACCATCGGGTGACTGGCTTTCCCTGTGGTGGCCAGTTGACGCGCAATTGTGCGTGCCCTGTTGATCGGGATTGCGAATCCAAGGCCAGCCCCCGGGCCGGAACGCACCAACGTATTGATTCCCACCACTTCACCGGATGCGTTCAAGAGGGGGCCGCCGGAGTTGCCTGGATTAATCGCGGCATCGGTCTGGATCAGATCCAAACGTTTTCCGGAAATCCCCAACTGCGACACATTGCGATTGAGATTGCTGACAATGCCGAGGGTGACAGTGTTCTCCAAGCCAAAGGGATTGCCAACGGCAATGGCCCAATCTCCGACCTGCAGGGCATCGGAATTTCCGAGCGGAGCCGTAGGCCAGGGCCCCTTCTGATCCAACCGCACCACCGCCAGGTCGGTCAGAGTGTCTTGCCCTAAAACCCGACCAGACACCCGGCGTCCGTCGGGGAGTCCGACGATCACCTTGTCGGCTTTCTCCACCACGTGGGCGTTGGTCAACACCAGACCCGACGCCTCATAGATCACCCCACTCCCTTGCCCGGTCTCCACCCGTGAGCGGGGCATCACAGAGCCCTGAAACCCAAAAAAACGACGAAAGAAGGGATCCATTAACAACCCTCTGGGAACCCCTGGAATCCCTCCGGTTTGCACCGTTCGCTGGGTTTCCAATGTGACCACAGCAGGGCCACTGCGCTTCACCGCATCCGCCACAAACGAACGGGGGCGAATCAACGCTTGTGTTGCTGGCACCGCCATCCCCGGCGCGAACAACAGCTGGGAACCAACAGGCATGGCGACAGCCGCGGCAGACACCAACAGCGGTGCAAAACGACCTACGGACATAGCCCTAACTCCAGCCGGATATTCATGTGACCGTAGGCACAAACCCCAAAGAGAACGACCCCCTTTCCCGTCACAGACATGACTGGATGCAACCAAAACAGCGAAGATGAATGCATGCATCCGGGCCAGACCTTCCGACCAAGGTCCGTCCGTACCGATCCGTCGCCATGCTCAACAGCCTGTTTCCTCTGATCTATGGCGCGGTTTTCGTGCTTCTGCTCTGGCAGGCCTTTCGGGTGATGGGGCAGGGATTTAAAGCGGTTCGTCCCGA
>JAAZVJ010000145.1 GCA_018623675.1 Synechococcus sp. HW_metabat.54
ATCAGATTGGGCGATGGCAGGCCGGTTTAGAGCAGCTGCCCGATGATCAGGTGCTGGTGGCCGGGCTCGGCAGCCATGCCGATTGGAGTCGGCATTGGGAGCGGATGTTGAGGGTGTGAGCTCGCCCTGGCTTTGCTCTGTGGTCAGGTGATGAACCACCGCCAGCTGAGGCCGACCGCCAACGGCACGGTGAGGTTGTCGATGCCCCATGGGCTGATCTGTTCGAGTCCGACCGCTAGCAGGCTGATCACTATCACTGCTGCGACTCCAGGATCACTGGGGCCCATCCAGCTCAGCAGGCTCAGCACCGCTGCACTCACCACCCCCATCGTGATGGTGCCTGCAGCGGATTTGGTTTGGCCTAAAAGCTGCCAGCGCGGTGATGACACAGCGCGTCCGATTAGTCCGGCCAGGCCATCACCTGTCGCCATCACCAACACACCTGCGCAAGCTGCCTGGGCCTGATCGGGCCAGAACAGCGCCAACAGAATGGTGATGGCGAGGCCATAGGCAACAGTGCCGTAGCTATGGCGCTCCACATCTTCAACGGCGGGTAGGAATCGCCAGCGGTGGTTGATGAAAGCGAACACCGTGACGGCGATGGCGACGGGCATGGCCCATTGCGTTGGGATGCTCAAACCCCATGCAAGAGGAAGCACGGGTCCGACGCCGATGTGCACAATCTTGCGGCTCAGTTCCCGATGGTTTGGCCACCATCGACGCGCGAGTCCCGCCAGAACGAGGACCAGCCCCATCCAGAGTGCGATGACAGCAACGCCGACCAGTGGAGGCAAAGCAGCAGGAACCGAGATGGCCTGAAGAATGTCAGGCCGCCTGTTGATGGTTGGTCATCATGCGCAGTTTGAGAATGGCCTTCGCCTCCAGCTGACGCACGCGTTCACGGGACACGTTGATCTGCCGACCGATTTCCGCAAGGGTCAGCGGTTCTTCGCCATCGAGGCCGAAACGCAGTTTGAGGATTTTCTGTTCCCGTTCGTTCAGCTGCGATAGCCAACCGCCCAGGTGTTCTTTTTGGATGGAGCGATCCATCCCTTCCATGGGCTCATCGCCGTTGGGATCGGGGATCAGTTCCCCAAGGGTGCTGCGATCTTCTTCGCCGCGCGCATGGGCATCGAGGGATGCGCAGGGAGCGCTCTGCGAGATCAAGTCTTCGAGATCGCGTGGCTCGATGCCCATCGCATGGGCCAGCTCCAGTCGGTTGGGTTGGCGTCCGAAGCGATGCGACAACTCCCGGGAGATGCGGCGCATCTTCGACAGTTTTTCGCTGATGTGGATCGGTAAGCGGATGGTCCGTGCGCTGTTGTCGATCGCGCGGGTCATCCCTTGACGAATCCACCAATAGGCATAAGTGGAGAATTTGTAGCCCATGGCGGGGTCGAATTTGTCGACCGCACGCTCCAGGCCAATGGCTCCTTCCTGAACCAGGTCAAGCAGCTCCAAACCTTGGTTCTGGTATTTCTTGGCCACGCTCACCACGAGGCGCAAGTTGGCGGCCATCATTCGGTCGCGGGCCCGCTTGCCCATCCGGATCTTGTGACGGTCCCTCGGGCTGCGGTCTTCTTCTGGAGTCTCCAGCAGCTGTTTCATGGCCTGCACGTGGTGGGCCAGTTCAATTTCCTCAGCGGCGGTTAGCAGAGGAATCCGTCCAATGCTGCTCAGGTAATAGCCAATTGAATCAGTGGAGAGGCGTCCACCTTGTTTGATCTGGCGAGCAGCCTGAGCTGCACGTCCACTTTGATTTGTGGAGCGAACACGCTTGGTGTTCGGCAACACAGGTTCCACAGAGGCAACACGTGAAGCATCACCTGTGGACTCCAGAGGGATCCCCATCACCCTGGCCTCCTGAGATTTGATTTGCGCGAAACTTAGCACCGCACTTGCATGTTGGGCGCATCAAATCCGAATTTTTCCCGAATAACGATAAAACCAGATGAATGGTGGTTATTGCCTAGAAATATGGAGCTAATTTCTCAACTTTTTCGCTTCTTTAGTGCACGATCTGCCCCGGGTGTGTAGTGCTGGTCACACTATTGAATGTTGCTCCTGTTCGTTGTGCTCCTCTTCGGTGATCAGGGAGGGCATTCCTTGCTGCCAAAGGCTGCTGAGGCTTGTCTGGGAGTTGATCGTGTGCGTTCCGGGTTTGCGCTGGATGAAGCTTCCGTCACTCTGCATATCCCAGGCGCCTCGATTGTCGTTGAGATAAAGATCGAGCAGCCGCTCGAGCTGCTGGCGGAGTTCCGGCTCTTCGATGGGGCTAATCGCTTCCACGCGACGGTCGAGGTTGCGGGGCATCCAGTCCGCACTGCCGATGTAGGCCTCCGGCTCTCCGTTATTGGCAAACCAGAAGATCCGAGAGTGTTCGAGGTAGCGACCGATCACGCTCACCACCTTGATGGTGTCGCTGATGCCCTCACGCCCGGGGTAAAGGCAACACATGCCGCGAATGATCAATTCGATCTCGACACCGGCTTGGGAGGCTTCGTACAGAAGCGCCACGATGGCCGGATCCACCAGAGAGTTCATCTTGGCGCGGATGTGACCGCCCAGCCCCTGTTTGGCATGATTGATTTCTCTGCGGATCAATTCCTCCATACCCTTTCGAAGGGTGACTGGAGCAACCAATAACTGGCGGAAGCTCTGTTGTTTGGAAAAACCGGTGAGGTAGTTGAACAATTCCACCAGGTCTTGTCCCAGTTCCGGTCGGGCTGAGAGCAGGCCGATATCGGTGTAGAGCTTTGAGGTTTTGGAGTTGTAGTTGCCAGTGCCGATGTGCACGTAGCTGCGTAGTTGCTCTTTCTCCTTACGGATCACCAGCACAATCTTGGTGTGGGTCTTGAGGCCGATGACCCCATAAACCACGTGCACGCCGGAGCTCTCCAGGTGTTTGGCCCATTGGATGTTGTTGTCTTCATCGAAGCGGGCTTTCAACTCCACGAGCGCCATCACCTGTTTGCCGTTCTCCGCCGCGCGGATCAGTGCCGCGATGATCGGTGAATCCTTTGAGGTGCGGTAGAGGGTCATCTTGATCCCCATCACCTGTGGATCATCTGCGGCCTGGTTGATGAACTCTTCCACTGAGGTGGAGAACAGGTCGTAGGGATGGTGCAGGAGCACATCGCGGCGCCGAATCACCGAGAAAATGCTCTGGAATTCCTCTTCCTTAATGGAGCCGTCTTCAAGCTTGCTGCGTTGCGTTCGAAGCAGAGGCGCTGGGGTGTGGCCGCTGATGGGTTCATCTTTGAGATCGTCTAAAGGCAGCGCCATCAGGCTGAACAGGTCGTCAAGCCCAAGGGGGCCATCAACGCGGTAGAGGTCGTCTTCGCTGACTGCCATGCCCTCCATCAGCATCTCGGTGACGTCCTCGGGCATCTCGTTGGCCACTTCGAGGCGCACCACTTCACCGCCCATGCGGCGCTTATGCAGGCCTTGCTCAATCGCGATCATGAGATCGTCGGCTTCCAGATCGCGCAGTTCCAGGTCGGCGTCTCGCGTGACCCGGAAGAAGTAGTGACCCTCCACTTTCATGCCGGGGAAGAGCAGGCCAATGTTGAACGCCACCACCTGTTCCACGGGAACGGCGGTGTGAACGGGATCACCCTTTGACCCAATGAGATCTGTGGGGAGCTCCACAAATCGGGGCAACATTTTCTGCGGCACTTTGACCCGCGCCAGTTGGCGTTGCCCGCTGTCGGGGTCAACCACCAGTGCCGCCACGTTGAGGCTCAGGTTGCTGACGAAGGGAAAGGGGTGTGCTGGGTCAACGGCTAGCGGGGTGAGGACCGGAAAGATTGCTGTCTGAAAGAAGTTGTCGATCCAATGGCGTTGCTTTTTGTTCAGTTGGGTGTAATCCAACAGATGAACGCCGTTCTTGGCGAGCTCACGTTTGAGGTGGCTGCGGTAGTGCTGTTGTTGTTGTGCCAGCAGGGGTA
>JAAZVJ010000146.1 GCA_018623675.1 Synechococcus sp. HW_metabat.54
GAGGAGCTGCACCTGGAAGTGCGGGACGCAGCTGGCGAGCTCCATCAGGTTGATCTTGAAAAGGACGCCGATGATGGCCTTGGCCTTGAATTCAGTGAGGCTCTTTTTGACGGGCTGCGTCAGTGCAATAACGCGTGCCCGTTCTGTTTTATTGATCAGCAGCCCCCCGGTCGGCGCAGCAGCCTCTATCTCAAAGATGACGACTACCGCCTGAGCTTTCTTTACGGCTCTTATCTCACGCTGACCAACCTCACGGACAGCGACTGGTTGCGGATCGAACAACAACGGTTGTCACCGTTGTTCGTGTCTGTGCATGCCACCGAACCTGAGCTCCGGTCCCATCTGCTCAAGAATCCCCGGGCAGGCCTGTTAATGCAGCAGGTGCGCTGGTTCGCCGAGCGTGATCTGCAGATTCATGCCCAGGTGGTGGTGTGTCCGGGTCTCAACGATGGAGATGCCTTGGAACGCACGCTCAATGATCTTGCTGCGTTCGCTGGCGGGGAATGGCCAGCGGTTCTGTCAGCGGCTGTGGTGCCCGTTGGGTTGACGCGATTTCGTCCCGAGGACGATGGATTGGTACCGGTGACACCGACCGATGCTCGCGCGGTGATTGCTCGGGTTGAGCCTTTGCAGCGGCGCTATCAAGACCAATTGGGCAGTCGCTTCGCTTGGCTTTCCGATGAGTGGTACTTGATGGCAGGGCTCCCACTCCCCCCGCGTGACAGCTACGAAGATCTGCCGCAGCAGGAAAATGGGGTGGGCAGCATCCGCGCGTTCCTCGAAGAGCTTGATGCTGCCAGTGATGGATTACCGGAGAGCATTCCCACTCCGCTGCGCAGCAGTTGGGTGGTGGGTCGGCTTGTGGATGAGGCGTTGGCTCCCGTGACGGCAAGACTCAACGCAGTGAAGGGTGTTTCGCTCAAGTTGCATGGATTGCCCAGCCCCTATTGGGGCCAGGACCAGGTGGTGACCGGTTTGCTTACAGGTCAAGATCTGCTGCAGGGCCTTGATGGTTGTGATCTCGGTGACCAATTGCTGTTGCCTGCGGTGATGCTGCGCCAGGGCGAACCGGTGTTCCTCGACGACATGACGTTGACCGAACTGGAGCAGCGCGTGTCAGTTCCAATCCGAATTGTGCATGGAGCAGCTGACATCGTGGCTGCTGTGCTCGGCGAGGCGCCGAAGAGCCTTTAAGCTCCGCCCAGATTGTGTATTGCTGTGAGACGGTCTTCCGCCCGCCTTTTGCTTCTTGCTGGCAGCCTCACCGCAACGACTTTCACGCCTGTCCGTGCGCAAGACGCAGTTGCTGCAGCGGCCGGTGGTTCTCCCATCGATCAAGCCACATTGCCAACGGCCATTGAGCGCAATGGGAGTCGGCCGAAAGCTGATCCTTCGGTGCTCCCCGCCGCCGCTACAACACTTCCCGAGACTCTTCAGCCCCTTACAGCGCCTCCAGCCTTGGCGCTGCCTGAGAAGCCCAGCCAGGTGAAGGTGCGCGAGCTTCGCCCTCTCACTCTTGAAGAAGCAGAGCAGTTGACCGAGGTCAATAATCCCTCGCTCAAAGCCGCCGTCAGTCAGGTGGAGCAGGCCAAGTCGAGATTGTTGGCAGCGATTGCGGCTTGGTACCCAACTGTCAATCTCACGGCCAATGGTTTGCCGCAATATCTGTCGGCCGATCAGTACAGGAACCCCGATTTCCTCAAGGTCACCAATAAAGATCTCCCTACTTTTGGTCAAACCAGGACTGATCCCAATACCGGCAAAGAGCTGAGCCCGTACACCACAAGCAGCCAGTGGACGGCCAATTTTGCAGCTCAAGTGCAGTGGAACCTGATTGATCCGAAGCGTGTCCCTGAGATCGCGGCAGCGCGGGATTCCTACGAGAGAGCCCGGGATTCTTACTTGATCGCTTTGCGCGAAGTGCGGCTGAACACTGCGACCGCCTACTTCAATCTTCAAAGGCAAGACGAACAGGTGCGGATTGGCCAGCAATCAGTTCGTGTGTCGATCGTGAGTTTGCGGGATGCTCGCGCACGATTTGAAGCTGGGGTGTCCACCAAGCTTGAGGTGCTCGAGGCGGAAACGCAGTTGGCCCGCGACCAGCAGCTCCTCAGTAAAGCCCTTGGCAGTCAAGACAAGGCCCGTCGTGCCCTCGCCCGACAGCTCGACCTTCCTCAGGACATCACTCCCACTGCGGCAACGCCTGCCAGGGTGATTGGTATCTGGCAACCCTCCCTGCAGGAAAGCATCGTTGCCGCTTACGCCTTCCGTGAAGAGCTCGATCAGTACATCCTTGATATCTCGATCAACAACAGCAATGCCAACGCAGCCCTCGCCGCGGTTCAACCAATTCTGAGCCTGGTCAATACGTTTTCCACATTCCGAACCCAGGGGCAGACCACGGTGCAATCCCCGGTGGATATGGCCGATTACAGCTGGAGCGCCAGCAACACAGTGGCTGTGAATGCCAGTTGGAACATTTTTGATGGCGGTCGGGCGCGTGCGCTCTATCGCCTGAATAAGCAGAAGGCCCAGGAAAGTGAGTACAACTTCGCGTCCGAGCGCGACAAGATTCGTCAGGAGGTCGAAGACAGCTTTTACGACCTGCGCACGGCCAATCAAGACATCTACACCACCTCCCGGGAAGTGCTGTCGTCTCGTGAGTCGCTACGCCTTGCAAGGCTGCGCTTCCAGGCTGGCGTCACCAACCAGCGGGAAGTGGTGGACACCCAGCGCGATCTGACGAAAGCAGAGGTGAGTTACGCCGAGGCTGTCGTCACCTACAACACGTCTCTTGCACAGCTGCGCCGTCGCACAGGGTTGGATCAAGTGGTGCTTTGCCCTCCGGTCAATCTCAGTGGCACGAAGCCAGCTGATGATGAGAACTACAAGGTGCCGATTGAGCCCACGACCAATCGCCCGGCCTGCCAAGCTTCTGTAGTGACTCCTGAGGGATAGATCCTCACCGTGGCGGACGTCCTTTCGTCTCAGCAACTCAACGCCGTGCACCAGTTGCTCGATCGGGTGGCTGAGCGTCAGCGCCAGGATTTTGGAAACATTGTTTCCGATCTCAAGCCCGACGGCACGTTAATTACCACCTGCGATCGCTGGAGCGATGAGGCGATCGTGGCTGGTCTTGCAGAGATCGCACCTGGTGAAGGCGTGCTGAGCGAGGAAGGGTCGAAATGTGTGCCCTCAAGCCAGGCTTTTTGGGTGGTGGATCCTCTTGATGGCACCACCAACTTTGCTGCTGGGATCCCCTATTGGGCGATCTCTCTGGCCCGTTGGGTTGACGGTCAGCCCTCAGAGGTTTTTCTCGATGTTCCTTCTTTGCGGCAGCGCATCGTCGCCATTCGCGGCAAAGGTGCTTGGCGCAATGGCAAACGTTTGACCCCTGAAACCCGCCTGTCGTCTGACAGTGCTTGTGTGTCGCTATGCAGCCGATCCATTCGTGTGTTGCAGCGCCGACCGGAGCGCCGATTTCCTGGAAAAATTCGCTTGTTGGGTGTCGCCAGCCTCAACTTGCTCAGTGTGGCCATGGGCCAAACCGCCGGTGCTCTCGAGGCCACGCCAAAAATTTGGGATCTAGCGGCTGTCTGGCTGGTGTTGCGTGAACTGGGTTGTCCCCTGATTTGGCTGGAGAAAGATCCTGGGTCGTTGATGGCTGGAGAGGATCTCGAAGCTGCTGACTTCCCAGTTGTTGTGGCGGGCAACCTTGAGATGTTGGAGCGCTTACGCGAGTGGGGCGAAGCCTTGTTGCAGCGCTGAGGTCAAAGACCGCTCAGGCCGCTCTTGACTCCATCCTTCGAATTCAGCCGCTTTTCTTGCGCCTGGGATGTTGATGAGTTATGGTTTTGGACTGCGCGGGAGCCGAGAGGCGAGCGTGCGGACCATCTGAGATGAGTGCGCGAGTGCTTGTTTGAGGTGGTGAGCCGAGAGCGGAGGGGGA
>JAAZVJ010000010.1 GCA_018623675.1 Synechococcus sp. HW_metabat.54
ATTCCTGAGACCTACGGCGTTCCCGTCGAGGAAATCCAGGAAGGCATCCGTAACGGTGTCCGCAAGGTGAACATCGACACCGACAACCGCCTGGCCTTCACCGCTGCTGTGCGTGAAGCCGCTGCTGCTGATCCTGCCAACTTCGACCCCCGCCACTTCAACAAGCCCGCGCGGAAATACATGAAGCAGGTCTGCCTCGACCGCTACCAGCAGTTCTGGGCCGCTGGCAACGCCAGCAAGATCAAGCAGCGCGACATCAACTACTACGCCGGTCTGTACGCCAAGGGTGCTCTTGATCCCAAGGCAGCTGTCGCAGCCTGAGCTTCATCTCTCGCTTAAGCGATCTCAGGGTCCCCACAAGGGGACCCTTTTTTGTTGGAAGCAGATCAGCGAACGTCAGGCGGATGGCCGTGGCAACAGCTCCAAGGTTCCGCGATGACCATCCAAGCGAGCAGGGACACCCAACGGCAGGGCCTGATTCGGTCGTCCGTGACCAACCGGAAGGTCCAACACCAAGGGAATTCCCAAATCCCCTAAGCGTTCCTCAAGGATTTCCTCCATCGTGAAATCGCCGGGAAGAATGTCGTCCATCTCCCAGCTGAATCGACCGCAACCAACACCAGCGATGCCATCAAGCAGGCCTGCAGTTCGCCACTGGGTGAGCATGCGATCGACCCGATAGGGGGCTTCGCCCACATCCTCGAGAACCAGCACAGCCCCTCGGAAATCCGGGAACCATGGGCTTCCAATCATGTGCGTGGCCACAGTGAGATTGGTCACCACAAGTGGACCTTCCCCACGCCCCGCGCGCCTCGCTCGACCCTGCAATGGGGCAACAGAACGGCCTGAAAGCAAGTCAACGGTGCGTTCCCACTGTTCATCGGAACCGCCGCTCGATCCATGCACAGCACCCGGCAGTCCTGCAGCCCACTGCGCAAGCAACAGTGCACTTGGATCCGAAAAACCCAAACTCCACTTGGCCCGCCGCGGGAACTGAAATCCTGCCTCGAGAACCCTCGCTGCACCCCAACCACCTCCCAAGGTGATCACGGCATCAACAGAAGGGTCTTGCCATGCGGCCGTGAGATCCGCGAGCCGTTCCTGATCTCGCCCAGAAAAGTAACGCCACTGACGAAAAATGCTGGACGGCAGCTCCAAGTGCCATCCCTGCTCGGCGCAGCGTTGCTTCAGCAGGGTGAGATCCGTCTCAGGATCCATCCAGGTGCCTGGATTGACTGCGCGAAGCCTTGCACCGCGACGAAGAGGGCGTGGTGGTGGTGCCTGCAAGCGTTGAGCTGATGATCGAGCCGCAGCAGAGGAGCGGCCCTGAGCAAGTGCTGTGAGGGCAGCTGCACTCGACAAGCCAAGTTTCAGCAGTTGGCGGCGTCCCCCCCAAGAGAAAGGCCGCGATGGCTCAGTCAACGATGGCGGATGCGCAAGACCCGCATTGTGGAGCCGTTAGCCCAACAACGCTTGGATCAAGGTGCGTCCGTCCACGCCTCCGGTGGTGGGATCACAGGCACGTTCGGGATGGGGCATCAGACCGAGCACATTGCCAGCTGCATTGGTGATTCCGGCAATGTCAGCAACCGATCCATTGGGGTTGTTGACGTAACGGAAGGCGATGGCGTCTTGGTCTTCCAGCTGACGCAAGGTGTCATCCGTGCACTGATAGCGACCTTCACCATGGGCAATCGGCAGCGTGAGCTGATCACCGGCCTGATGCCCTTTCATCCAAGGCGTGCGCGCTGACGCGATCTGAAGCTGCGCATCTTCACAGATGAAATGCAGGTTTCGGTTGCGGGTCAAGGCACCAGGCAACAGGCCAAGCTCCGTCAACACCTGAAAGCCATTGCAGATCCCGAGCACGCGGCCTCCACGTCCCGCGAACTCCACAAGGGATTCGAGCACAGGAGCAAAGCGGGCAATGGCCCCGCAGCGCAGATAGTCGCCGTAGCTGAAGCCCCCAGGGAGCACGACGGCATCAAGGCCGCTGAGATCCCTCTCCTCATGCCAGAGGTAGCGGGTGGGTTGTCCCAGGCATCCCTCGCTGGCCCAACGCACGTCCCGGTCGCAATTGGAACCGGGGAAAACAACGACACCAATGCTCATGCCTGCTGTAGCTCCAGGGTCCAGTTTTCGATCACAGGATTTGCCAACAGCCGATCGCTGAGAAGCTCAAGACGACGACGCGCTTCCTGTTCGTCAGGAGCATCGAGCTCAAGTTCAACCGACTTGCCAATCCGCAATTTGCTTACACCGTCCACCCCAAGGCGTGATGCCGCAGAGCGGGTGGCCTCACCAGCCGGGTCGAGCACGGATGGACGCAGATTCACCAAGACGCGGGCTTGATAACGCGGCACGGTCACCTCGCAGGGATTGTTAAATCTTGGCAGGCCGAGGCACCGGTCCCAAAGCCGCGAAGGCACGTTGAAAGCAGACCACTCGTCTGTCGTGCACCAACCGCTGAGCAGAAAACTGACATCAGCAGGTTTTTTCGCTGCCATCGCCGTGGCTGTGTTGGGTGCTCAAACACCCGAAGTATTGGCGCGGAGTCAACCCGAAACCGCAGTGGAGTTGGAGTGTCGTCAGGCCACTGGCCCTTGGCGCCCTTGCCGGATGGGCATCCAACGGATTGGCAGCGCTTGGTGGATCGAACTCGCCGAGCAGAGGATCCGCTTTGAACATGACGGGAGCGGCAGCGTCCGCATGCAGGCGAATGCGGAGGCACCTTGGATCACAGTGCAGCCCAATTGGGCCGGTGAAAGGGTGTTGTGCTGGGACAAGCTTTGTGCTCGAGGTGCTCTTCCCCTCGACTAAACCTGCCTTAAACCTCGGGCAGGCAGCTCACAGCCAATTCAAAAGGAACGGAACAACGGGGGAGCTCAAGCAAGCGTGAAGAGAGCATCCCCAAATCCTCAGGCTGTGTCATCTCAGTGGCAGGTACTGCCGTCAGACCAGACACCATCTCGGTGTTCACCCAACTCGGACAAATCGCCGTCACCCTGATTCCCGAGTCCCAACCCTCATTGCGCATGGTTTGACAGAGACCCATCAGAGCGAATTTGCTGGCGGCATAGCCGGCCCAGCGCCCTTTGCTTCGCTTACCACTCATCGACACCAACACTTGAATGCGTGCGTCGCCATGGGCAACAAGCTGAGGCCAGGCGGCTCGCGTCAACCACCAGGGGCCCATCAAATTCACTTTCAACAGTTCGTCGGGCTCGTCACGCTGAGCCTCCGAGAACAGCAACGGGGTCGAACGATGAATCCCTGCGCAATGGATCACGGAATCAAACCCACCAAAGTGCTGCTGAGCTGAATCAACCCAGCGACGAGCCGCCTCGGGTTCTTTGGCGTCGTAAGTCACCCAATGCACGCGATCGTTACCGACCCGGGCCGGGTCGAGCCGACTTCCCAGCAAGCCATGGGTTTGACGCAAGCCCAAGCTGACGCGATGGCCATCCTGCAGAGCGCGTTGGGCAATCGCCCGACCAATGCCTCGTGAAGCTCCGCTAATCAGAATGGTTCGCATCATTCGTGCTCCATCAACGCTGCAATTGCAGCGCCCGCAAATCACAACAGAAGGCGGTTCTGGCCGCTAGGAGGCCGTCATGCCGATGCAAGTCATAACAACCCTGAAGGCCGCCTTCCAAGGATGGAATCTGAGCTGGTCGGGGCTCATCCGCAACGCGCAGGGGGAATGGTGGTTCGTCGCGCAAATCACGTTGATCGTGGCCGTGATCGTGAGCCCCGCATGGCCGTTGCCCTTGAAGACCACGCCAACGAGCATCCACCAGACATTGGTGCTGGCCGGCGGATTGATTCTGTTGATGGGCCTCGGCTTCGCAGCCACGGCATTCATGGCTCTAGGAGAAAATCTCTCTCCATTGCCGGACCCAAAACCGGGAATCCAGATCGTGAGGCAAGGCCCTTACCGGTGTTGCCGCCACCCCATGTATCTGGCGGTGTTGGCCTGTGCCTTTGGCGTACTTCTGATACGCCAAAGCCCCTTACAAGTGATCCTGCTCATCTGCCTTGGACTCGTGTTGCGAGGCAAGGCACAACGGGAAGAGCGATGTTTGGTGGCCAGCCACCCCGAGTACGCCGCCACCATGGGGCAAACACCCGCCATCGCAGCAGTCATTCCAGGCCTCAACTGGCGTCTTCCCGATGGTCCTTCCAACGAAGGCTGAGCCAAGCAGGCTTCGAAAAAGAACCAAACAAGGCCCAACCATCTCAGCCAAGACCCATGGCCGGACCGTGAACTGGCTTTTCTTCTCGGGAGAGATAAAACAAATCCGTAATTTCGGCATCCCCTTTGTCTCGCGAGATGGTGCCGAACCGCCTGACCATGTCAGTCGCCGTCATGAGCGCCTGCTTGGCTGTTGTGACTCCGGCATCGAGCCAAAGTCTTGAACAAGCCCTAGCCAGCATCACCAAAAGCGCGCGCAAGAACCAAACCGTTGAAACGGTCGTGCCGGAACCCGCCGTGCTCCTCGCCAGGCTTCAGCAACAGGGGCGTGCGTTGTTGGTGCTGGAACGCACTCAACGAGTGCTCAGCCGCACCGGTGATCCCATCTGGGATTTGAGGCTCGAGATTCCTGGTCAACCCGCGCGCCATTTCGACGCCCTCAGCGGACGCGCAGGTCGGCAAAACGCCAACCGACATCAGCTCGGCAGCCGCGCTCCACTCCCCGCAGGTCAATACACCCTTGGGCCTGTGGAGTCCTTGGCCGATGGGGCCTATCCGGAGTTGGGCCCAGTGTGGATCGGAATTGAACCCACATTTCCCACAGGACGAAGGGTGCTCGGGATTCATCAAGACCCCAGTGCCGGCCGCAATGCCAACAGCGGCACCCTCGGCTGCATTGGGTTAATTCATCGCCATGAGCTTCTGGAGCTGGCCCAGCAAATCAGACAGGCCAGCATCCGCGAGCTGGTCGTTACCCACTGAGGCTAGGAGGGCAAAAGCTCACCCAAACGCTGGGCAGCATCGGCTTGGAAGCCAATCACCACGAGATCAAGACCAGCCCCGCTTTCCGGAACCCAGGCGTGGCTGGGAGCGGCTTCGAACCAGGATTCAACGCGAGGACCGACCATCTGGATCTGCAAAGGCAAGGCCTTCCCAGGAAGCCAAACGCGGCCCTTCAAACGCACGACGGCATGGTCTGCCGCAAACTCTGGAAGCCATTGCTCAAGCGCCGCACGCGACACGATGCGCTCAAGGCGCACCAAACCACTCACAGCTTCCACATGGGTGTGGTCGTGATGATCGTGATGGTGATGCTCGTGATCGTGGTGCTTGTGATCGTGAGGCTCGTGTGAGTGGGGATGGTCTTCCTCAGGCGCTGCAGCCTGGCGATCCATTCCCAGCACCACCACCGGATCAACCACGCCGCGCTCAATCGGTAGAAGCGAGGTGCCTGAACGCACTTGCGCCTCCAAGGTGCTCTTCACCCTTTCCACTTGTTCAGCCGACAAGCGATCCGCACGACTAATCAACACCTGATCCGCAGCGTCGAGCTGATCTGCAAACAGCTCCTCAATGGCACTGACGTGATCCAGGCTTGGGTCCGCGAGCCGCTGACGTTCCAGTGCCTCGGGATCACCAACAGGACTGCCGCCAGCAAGAGCCTCACCATCCACCATGGTGATCACCCCATTCACCACGACACGGGAACGCACTTCAGGCCACTCCAAAGCTTGCAGAAGCGGCCGAGGCAGTGCCAATCCACTGGTTTCAACCACAATCCCGTCTAAGGAATCAGCCCGCTTCAGCAGGGTTTCCATCGTCGGCAGGAAGTCGTCTTGAACGGTGCAGCACAAGCAACCGTTATTGAGCTCCACCAGACGACCCTCCAATTCGTCGTCAGGACAGAACCCACAGCTGCGAATCAGGTCACCATCGAGTCCAACGGTGCCGAATTCATTCACCATCACTGCCAAGCGCTGACCGCTCTGGGCCAAGAGATGGCGAAGAAGTGTCGTTTTACCGGCTCCGAGGAATCCGGTGATGACGGTGACAGGAAGGCGACCCATTAACGGCACCCCAAGCTCTCGCGGGTGCTGACCCCGGTGATGGTGTTGGTGCCTTCAGCCCGAGCACAGAGAGCTTTGAGCTGCGGAAGATCAATCACCGCATTGGTGAAATCAGCTCCTTCGATTTGAGCGTCGTTGAAACGGCTTTGCATCAGCATGGCGTTCTCAAATCGAGCGTTACGAAGATCTGCCCCATCGAAACGACTGGAGAAAGCCACCACCTCGCCGAGATCTGCACGCTGAAGATCAGCACCCTGAAGCTGGGACGTATTGATCACAGCGCCGCGCAGGTCGGTGTCGGAAAGGTTGACGCCCTGTAAATCGGCCTTGAGAAATTCCTTCTCCTTCAAGTCGAGGCCGTGCATATCAGCGGTGATGTCCTGCATGGCCCGCTGACCGCGAAGTTCCGGCGCCGTAATCGCCAGTGCCGGTGAGCATGGGATCGACAGCATGAAGACGCATCCCAACCCCAGGGCGATCAAACCTGTTGGGTAACCCCAAAGGGTGAAGAGCCGTTGAACAGAACGGCGGAGTAGGGCGACCATGCGCGAGACCGGGAGTGGTCGACAGGAGTACGAGGCACCTGCCGTAGTTTGACCGACACGTTATGGCAGTTGTCCGCCGATCCACGCGTCATGGCCAAGACCCTGAGGGTGGTGGTTCCACCCCATCCACTCATCGCCCACTGGCTCACGGTGCTGCGCCACGCAGGCACTCCATCGGCCCTGTTCGCGACTGGGATGGAGGAATTGGGTCGTTGGCTGAGTTACGAAGCCGTCCGCGACTGGCTGCCCCACCGCAATGAACAAGTCACGACACCCCTTCAAACCACGGAAGGCAGCGTGATCGAGTCGTCGGTGCCCTTGCTGAGCATTCCGCTTTTGCCTGGTGGCCTGTCGTTATGGCAAGGAGCGCGCCAAGTGCTTCCCAATGCGCAGCTCTGCCTTGAGGGCGTGCCACAAAGCATCGAACCCCAGGCCGGAGTTGTGGTCTTCACCGACCAGATCGCGGACGGACAACGCTTGCTCAACACTCTTCAGCAATTGAACGCAGCAGGTGTCGACGACCTGAGGCGGTTACGCGTCATCACGGCAGTGGCAGCAAGCCCTGGCCTCAAGCTTCTGGGAGAACAGGTCCCCGATCTCACCATTCACACCGCCTGCATCGACGAAGCACTCGACGACCAAGGTCGCGTCCTGCCAGGGATCGGTGAACCCGTTGAACGGATGCTGATCAGAAGCAGAGAAGTTTCCTAACCTGAGGTCACCCAACAACGGACCATGACCCAGCGCGAGTCGGCTTCGGGAACCCTTGCCACCTTGGTCAGCGGCGCCGTTCTCGGTGCTGCTGGACTGGCTTGGTGGCTGCTGTCAGAGGCTGATCGTCGTCAGCGGACGCGCCGACAACGTTCCATGCTTTACGCCCCCCGTATGCAAGACGGAAGCGAGGCCTTCGATGCCAGCGAAAGTCTTGGACAGGACGACCAGCTCGAGCATCGCGTTGAACAACTCAATGCAGCGATCGCCGATGTCCGCAAACAGCTGGAAGATCTCGGCGCCCGCAGCTGAATCGAGCCTGGACCCTGCTGTCGGTAGGTTGGCGAGAGTCACTTACCGGCCACCGGCTGCCATCGATGCTCCGCTCCGACGCCGTCACGCAGGGAATTCAGCGTTCACCCAACCGGGCCATGCTGCGTGCTGTTGGCTTCGGTGACAGTGATTTCGGCAAGCCGATCATTGGCATTGCCAACGGCTACAGCACCATCACGCCCTGCAATGTGGGGTTGAACGATCTGGCGATGCGTGCGGAAGCAGCAGCGCGGCAGGCGGGAGGGATGCCCCAAACGTTCGGAACCATCACGGTGAGCGATGGGATCTCCATGGGCACCGAAGGGATGAAGTACTCCCTCGTGAGCCGCGAGGTGATCGCTGATGCAATCGAAACAGCCTGCAACGGTCAAAGCATGGACGGCGTCTTAGCCGTGGGCGGCTGTGACAAGAACATGCCCGGCGCCATGCTCGCCATGGCACGCATGAACATCCCGTCGATTTTCGTGTATGGCGGAACGATCAAGCCCGGGAAATTAGGCGGCTGCGATCTCACCGTGGTGAGCGCATTCGAAGCAGTAGGTCAGATCACCAGTGGAAAGATCGACGAGGAGCAACTGACCGCGATTGAAAAAAATGCCTGCCCTGGGGCTGGCAGCTGCGGCGGCATGTTTACGGCCAACACCATGAGTGCGGCCATCGAAACCCTTGGTCTGAGCTTGCCCTACAGCTCAACCATGGCGGCTGAGGATGACGAGAAAGCAGACAGCGCGGCCCGTTCAGCAGAAGTGTTGGTGGAGGCGATCAAATCCAACATTCGCCCGCTGGATCTCCTCACCAAGGAGGCCTTTGAAAACGCCATCAGCGTGATCATGGCGGTGGGAGGTTCCACGAATTCTGTGCTGCACCTGTTGGCGATCGCCCGCACCGCGGGGGTTGACCTCAGCATTGATGATTTCGAACGCATTCGTCAGCGCGTGCCGGTGATCTGCGACCTCAAGCCAAGCGGTCGCTTCGTGACCGTTGATCTGCATCAGGCTGGTGGGATTCCCCAGGTGATGAAGCTGCTGCTGGATGCGGGTTTGTTGCATGGCAATTGCCGCACCATTGAGGGCAAGACACTCAACGAACTGCTGGCTGATGTGCCGTCTGAACCGCCCGCGGATCAAGAGGTCATTCGCCCACTCTCAAATCCCCTCTATGCGAAAGGCCACCTGGCCATCCTCAAGGGCAATCTGGCCTCCGAAGGTGCTGTCGCCAAGATCAGCGGTGTGAAAAACCCTGTGATCACTGGCCCCGCCAGGGTGTTTGAGAGCGAGGAAACCTGTTTGGCCGCCATCCTCGACAACCAAGTGAAGGCCGGCGATGTGGTGGTGGTGCGTAACGAAGGCCCTGTGGGCGGGCCTGGCATGCGGGAGATGCTCAGCCCGACATCCGCCATCGTTGGTCAGGGGCTACTCGACAAAGTGGCGCTGATCACCGACGGACGTTTCTCCGGTGGCTCCTATGGCCTGGTGATCGGCCATGTGGCACCGGAAGCCGCCGTTGGAGGCACGATTGGGCTCGTGCAGGAAGGTGACAGCATCACCGTGGACGCCAACCAGCTTTTGATCCAGCTCAACGTGGATGAAACGGAACTGGAACGTCGTCGTCAGGCCTGGACTCCCGCTACGCCGAAGTACCGCACCGGCATCCTGGGTAAGTACAGCCGTCTTGTCTCCTGTGCCAGCCAAGGGGCTGTGACCGATCAACCCTGATCAGGACAACAACGCACGCAGTCGTCGGGTGAACGCTTCCAGCGGTGCCGCATCTTGTGGCGCCGCGCAGCGTTGGCCACTGCTTCCATCCATCCAAACGGGATGTTGCCCCTGCCAGAGCATTGGCCGTTCGGGCTGATCCCACCAGCCCACCATCAGATTCAGTTCTTTGCCGCTGCGATAGATCTCCAGCTCAAGATCTTGATGCTCACAGCGCACCCCATCCGGATCGCGACACTCCAGCCGCAGGCGTAGATCGTCTCCCCGCTCGAGAATGTCGTCGAGGGACGTCATCTCCACAGTGCTCGAGGAATCGAGGTCGAGCGTGACCACTGCATGCCTGAGAGGTTTACGGCAGACATCAGCAGCAGCAGCAATCAAGGCCACCAAACCAGAGGCAGGGTCACCCTCGAGAACAAGGTCTGTTGGATCCATCAGTTCAGAAGGTTTCGATCGAGCGCAAGAGCAACCGGATGGGTCCAGGTTTGAAACCAGGATTGGGAGAACCCGCCTCGTCAAAACGGGAATGAAGCAGCTGCAATCGCGTGACTGCAGATGGGGCAAAACGGACGGGTAACGCGACCGGTTTGGCACGGATCACAGGCACCAAATCAGAGAAAGGCACGTCAACCACGGTGGTTCCCTCCACCAGGGTTGGAATCGCGGTCACCCAGCGCAGGCCACCGGGGATGAATTCCGTAAGACCCAGAACACCGTCGCGACAACCAACGGCCAATTTCAGGGTGCGTCCCCCCCCATCAACGCGCAAGCGGAGTCCACGAGCTGCCGACAGATTGAGCGGGGGCCTGAATTCCGGAGAGCGGCAGCTGACAAAGCCACCCCCTTCAGCCACCACTTCACCCTCAAAGACAAGTCCCTCAGCAGAGGGACGACAGCCGGCGCGGCTTCGCCCTCCCATGATCGTGTCATTGAGGCTCACCCATGCCGAAAAATTGGCTGGTGAAGCAATCACCAAGGCCGGCTCAGGCGGTGGTGCAGGAGGAACTGACACAGGGGAGCTCGGTTGGAGATGTCATCTTGGCGGGTGGAAGCAAAAGAAGGGAAAGCACCGAACCTTTCAAGGCTCAGCACTGGCAGCACGATCGGCGAGCACAAGGATCGGCGCAGATGGTTTGACCAACTTGGCGGGAGTGCGATCTGGTGATTCCTGCGGATCCAGCAAGCGGCGCAGAGCCTCACGTTTGCCCTCACCACTCACGAGAAACACCACCTGCTTCGCCGCAGAAAGCACCGGGGCAGTGAGAGTGATGCGATCCAGGCCTTTGCCTCGGCCAATGGTGGTCCAGCGATCAGAGACCCGAGGAGCATCCGTACCCGGGAATAACGACGCCGTGTGTCCGTCTTCCCCCAGACCAAGGAACATCAGATCAAACACAGGTGGGGACCCCCCACAAATGTTTGTCACAACGTTGGCGAAAGCATCCGCACTCTCCTCAGGAGTCGGCAGTTGAACGGTTGGCACCACATGCAGACGCGCATGAGCGCCGGGAGTACCGGGTGCCAGAAGGGTGTCCTTCAACATGCGGACATTGCTGGAGGGGTCATCGGGGGACACCCAGCGCTCATCGCCAAGCACCACATCGACACGATCCCAAGGAAGGTGTTGCTGAGCAAGAAGGGCATAGGCCTGGGCAGGCGTGTTACCTCCTGACAAAGCGATCTGAGCACGATCCCGTTGATCAAGTGCAAGATCGATGGCAGAGGCGATGGTCTCGGCCGCCCGACGGGCGAGATCCTGGGAATCTCTGGCACAAACCAGCTGATAGGTGCTCATTCAAAACTCCTCAATCAAGCCACTCGGTGTGAAAAGCTCCCGGTTGATCCGTGCGTTCGTAGGTATGGGAACCGAAGCAATCACGCATGGCCTGCACGAGGTTCTGGGGAAGACGAGCCGTGCGATAGCTATTGATGTAATCCAAGGTGCTGCTTAAGCAGGGCACTGGGATTCCGGCCTCCGCAGCACCGGCCACAACCTGCGCCAACCCGGGCAAACGACGGTTTACTTGCTCCGCGAACCAAGGATCAATGAGGAGATTGGGCAGCTGAGGATCGGCGTTGAATGCATCTTGAATGCGCTTCAATAAGCGGGCACGGATGATGCAACCACCCTTCCAGATCTGGGCAATCGCAGGCATCTGCAGGTTGTAGTTGTGCTCGTCGGAAGCGATGCGCAGTAATTCCATCCCCTGGGCATAGCTCGCCATGCAGGCGAGCACCATGGAATCCATTAACGGAGCCATCCCGTCGGCAGGCGAGCCCATGTCAAAAGGCTTGATGGCTGGACCGTTGAGGATCGATTGAGCATGGACGCGCTGATCCTTCATCGAGCTCATCACCCTGCCGTTGAGTGACGCGTAGATCGTTGGAACCGATGCCCCCATCTTTAGGGCGCTGACAACAGTCCAAAGACCTGTTCCCTTTTGACCTGCCTTGTCCTGAATCTTTTCCACCAAATCAGCACCATCGATAGGGTCTTTGGTGCGCAGGCAAACCTCGGTAATTTCTACGAGATAAGAGGAGAGTTCCTCAGTGCCGTTCCAGTGTTGGAACACATCGGCCATCTGGGTGCCGCTCATGCCTCCAACCCGCTTCATGAGGTCGTAACCCTCAGCCAGAATTTGCTCAATTCCATACTCGATCCCGTTATGCACGGTTTTAACGAAATGGCCTGAGCCCCCCGGACCGATGTAAGTCACACAAGGTCCGTCTTCGACCTGGGCCGCCATTTTGGTCACCAGGCTTTCAATCGCGTCGTAGGAAGCTTTGGTGCCACCCGGCATCATGCTCGGCCCTTCCAAGGCGCCCTTTGCACCGCCGGACACTCCCATCCCGATAAAGCCAAAGCTTTTGCTTTCCAGCTCAGCCACGCGACGCTCTGTGTCGTGGTACTCGGAATTTCCACCGTCAATCAAGAGATCTCCCTCCTCTAAATAGGGAGAGATCTCTTCAATCACCGCATCAACAGGACCACCCGCCTTGACCATCATCAAGATGCGGCGAGGATGTTCGAGCTTATTGACGAAATCCTGAAGGTCCTTAGCCCCCTGGATGTCTTTACCAGCACCGCGACCAGCTAAAAACTCCTCAGTTTTGGAGTAAGTGCGGTTGTAGACAACACTGGAAAAGCCGTTGCGCTCAGCATTGAGAACGAGGTTCTCTCCCATCACGCCAAGGCCAATGAGGCCAAAGTGCGCTTTCGACATCGTCAGAGGAGGCTTGCTTTGGATTCAGTGTGACCAGTTCGCGGGCGATCGGTAGACCGCGAACACCGACTGTCAGAAAGAGGTAACCAATGGCGCGGTCAGATCACCATGCCATCTGAGATTGTGGCGTTTTTGCAGACCACAACGATTCCGTTGCGAATGTAAAAGCCAAGCTCCGCACGGTCAGCCTCTTCCACGTTGTCTTTATTCACGATCGTGACGTTGCGACCGATGCGGGTGTTCTTGTCAAGAATCGCCCTCTTAACAGTGGAGCCCTCACCAA
>JAAZVJ010000147.1 GCA_018623675.1 Synechococcus sp. HW_metabat.54
CAGGCCTGGGCAGCATCCGCCACCTGCACCGTTTCGGTCTGCAGCTCGCCTTTGCGTTGAAGGATCAGGTCGTAAAGGGGAGACATACCAACCAGCGGCGCGCTTCCTTATTCAGCAACACGCCAACGGATTCCACATCCCTCAGTTGAGGGAGACAGCAAAACACGGCAACTCCCTCAGATGAGGGATGGTTCGCATCAGAGGGTTATGACGTGACCATCAGCAATTGGTCGCCCCACGGCGCATGGGCACGATGATCAGGATCAGCAGCGGCTGCACTGCTCTGCTCACAGCCACCCTTCTGCTTGGAGCCTGCAGTGAACCCCACGCCAACACGGCGGCCCCGGGCCCGGACGCTGAACAACCCGCTGCGAGCTCTACAAAACCCAAGGGCTGGGACAGCGACAATTTCTTTCTGGGACGCTGGCAGGGCAACAGCACAGCCGGGCGCGCTGTGATCGATGTGCTCAGCGTCGAACCAAACCGGGTGCGGTGGGGTAACGCCGCCAATGGGATCTGCGACAGCGATTACAGCGTTGAACAACTCCCCTGGGGACACAACGGCCGCTTTCCCGATCAGCTGATTCCTCCCACGGAGCCGACGGACCTGGTGTACGGCGTCGTCCGGCTCACCCTGCAACCACAGCCGTGCAACAGCGGCGTTGCCATGGTCCAGCTGGCCCAGCCGTTGGATGGATCCGGTTCCCTCCAGGTGGTGACCTATGACGCCAAGGGCTCCATCCGCGGCAACTTTCCCGATCTCACGGAACTGCCCCCGATTCAGGACAAGCCAACCTGGCCGCTCGCCTGCACGCTCAACGGCATCGCCTCCAGCTGCCGAACCGAGCCCGCAGCAAACGACGGCTTCAGGCTCTACTTCTCCCACGGCGAAGGCCCGATCTTCAGCTTCACGCCCGTCGGCGTGCCGACCACCGATCGCCGGGAGATGGTGGATGGCTCAGGTCAGCGCTGGGCGATGAGCGGCCACCACTCCTTTGAACTCGAGGAGATCGGCGGCAACGGCAACCGGATCACGGTGAGCAGCCCATAGACAGATCGCTGTTGCCATCTCCGGTACGACGCGGCCGATGGATCGCAAGCGATCAGCGGAACAGGTTCTCAAGCATCGCGCCGATGGCCGCTCCAGCCACTTCCCCTGTGGTGGGTTGCGGGTTGCCGCTGCTCTGCGTGGCCACCAGCTTGTAGTTGGCAAAGCGGAACACACCTGTGTTGCCGTGGTCCACGAAGGTCACCGGCCAGCTGCCCCCGAAGGAATCATTGATGGTGTAGCTGTGGCCACCTTTGTTGGAGAAGACGTAGGTGTTGCCGTTGCTGAGGTGAATGCGAAAACGGCTGGTGTTGCCCTTCACCACCTGCTTGAGATCGCAGGGTCCATCGAACATGGGTTGGCCGGCCTCGCTGAGGCTGCAGAACCCGTTCTGCTCGGCCACCTGCTTGTGTGCATGGGGCTGCGGCTGAGCCGGGGCGGAGTCGAACAACTGCCTGGTGAGCCGTTTGTCTTTGTTCTGCGCATTCCAGCCATCGTTCCAACAGGTGCGCATGGAAATGCTGCAGGCCTGACCTGAGCTGAGCCGGAAGTCGCGGCTGCTGGAGCGGCTGAGGTTCTGCGACAGACGATCGGCGGCGAACTGGCCGAAGTAGATCTTGGTGATGCCGATCGAAGGCCCAAAGCTGTCGTAACAAACCTGGCCCACCTGATCGCAGACCTCACCCGCACGGGGAAAGGTGATGGCATCACTTTTGGCCTGTGCCGCCAGCGGACTCAGCAGCAGGGCAGCGACACCGGCAACCGTGACAAGAGAGTTCATCCCAATCCGCAGAGAAGCACGACTGAAAATTAGAAATGGAATGTCGCTGCGTCAGCCATGGCGACCATCATTGAGGCAGCTCCATGGCGGTGCCCGATGCCCTCCCTTGATTTCGACGGCGACTACGGGCGCAGCTATCGCAAGAGCATTCAGGACTCCATCCCCGGCCACGACGTTCTGCACGAGATCGCCAGAGCCGCGATCCGCAGCACATCCAGCGATGCGCAGCAGGTGCTGGTGGTGGGCCCCGGCCCCGGCGATGAACTTCCAGAGCTGCTCAACGCCTGCGGAGATGCTGCGCTGACAGTGCTCGAGCCCAGTGAGCTGATGCTGGAGCAATGCCGCAAAACTCTTTCAAATCACCCCGGCAGCAGCCGCTGCCGGTTGCTGCCCTGCAGCCTGAACGAGGCCCTCGGAGGCGAACTGAACGGGGCGCGGTTTGATCTGGTGGTATGCCACAACGTGCTTCATCTGCTGCCCAGCGAGGAGCAGAACGCCATGTTGCGCGAACTCACCCAGTGCACGGCTGATGGTGGGGTGCTGTTGCTGAGCGCCTACAGCGAAGCGGAGGACGACGAGAGCCAACGGGAGGTGTTCCAGGTGGCCTGGCAAAGGCTGATCAACCGAGACGTTCCCCAGGACAGGCTTGAAAAGATCAGGGACAGCCGCAACAACGTGGTGTTTTCCCTTGCGGCCAGCCGGGTCGCTGCTGTGCTGAAGGAAGCCGGCTGGCGTTCACCGCTGCAGCTGTATCAGGGATTGTTCATTCGCCTCTGGCTGTGCCGAGCCGAGGGGGCAATCACTGGCTGAAGGCAGGCCGGTTCGATGGCCTTGCCGCATGGGTGATCACCCCGATCAAAAGAAATTGATCTTGATGGAGGGCTTGATGGGGACCGATGGCTTGGGAGAGACCTCGGTTTGGCCTGGCGTTGTTGATGTCGCCTTTGAGGGGTCTTGATAGCAGGCGGTTGTGACGGCTTGATCACCCGCCAGAACATCCCGGAAGCTTGTGTTGAGGTTCACCGTGGATTCACCGAGCATCACCGCCTGCGTGGCGAGCACTCCATAGTTGCCGGGCGTCACACCATCAACGGTGGTTCCTATGGGGGGGCCCAGGTGGCTGAGAATCCACCGCGACTCACCACCGTGCGAATCGGTTCTTCGCAGTAACCAGCCGCTGTGAGGTCAGCGCGAATCCTGGCGAGAAGATCGTTGAGGGAGGTCTGGCTGTATTGGCCATTCAAGGCCACCTGGCCGATGGGGTTGGCGCTGAACATCGACTGGGAGTTCTCCCTGATCGAGGCCGGCAACTTGTTCAGCAGAGACTGAGCGGTGTCCGCATGGGCAGCCGAACCAAGCAGCAGAAGAGCAACCAGGGCAGCTGACTTTTTCAGGTGGGAGAACATCATTCGTATGGACATATTGGCCAATTTTGATGAACCTCTGCGGCATCGCATGCAGCGGTGTTCAAAACTTCATTGCGTCAATTGATGCTTCGATTTTCAAAGCAATTGGATGCCAGGGCCCATTGAATTGCTACTCAATTCAACCCGGGCAGACGCAGCGACGCCTCAGCCCCAAACCCACTGAGCAGAACCCACAGCCATTCGGATCACAAGCGATGTTGCGCTTCATTTTCAACAAAGACCTCACACTTGAGATGGTCCCTGATCCCGACAAACACAGCTGGGAGTCAGACGTGTTTGGGCATGGTTGGCGCGCGTTTGCAATCACGATCAATGGATACACCCGTGATCCAATGCGAAAAATCAGTGAAGGCCTCAACAGCACCTTGCAGACTGCCAAAACCATGACAGAGCTTCGATGTGCCTTGTTTCATCTTCAACGGCATGACCACTGGCAGGGCATCAACGACGACGAAATCCTCCAAGGAGAAGTGTGTGACCTCCTGAGACTGATCCGCATGAAACTTGCTGTTCAAAGGAAAGGAACAGCGGAACAGCAGGAGAGCATGCGGATGACCAACCCCAATCTCGATCTGTTCAATCAGGCCCTTGCATTGGTGCAGCAATGGCCAGACGATCCCGATATCGCAAGAAGGCTTCGCGACCTCTATGACAGG
>JAAZVJ010000148.1 GCA_018623675.1 Synechococcus sp. HW_metabat.54
CGCCGCACAAGCGCGGGACAACGTGGCTGCCGCCGGCCTCAGCGACTGCATTCAGATCCACTGCGGTGATTTCCGCGACCTCGAGCTGCCAACCGGCCCCGGCACCGTTGTTTGCAACCCGCCCTACGGGGTGCGCGTTGGTGATGAGCACGGCCTGGAAGCGCTCTATGCCGATCTCGGCAACACCGTTAAAGCCAAGGCTTCGGGTTGGGATGCCTGGGTGCTGAGCGGCAATGCAGGCGTCACTGGCGCCCTGCGCATGAAAGCGTCTAGGCGCATTCCAATTAGCAACGGCGGCATCGACTGCCGTTGGCTGCACTACGAGGTGCGCTAAGGCCTAACGCCCCAGCACAGCTCGTGTGGTGCGACTGATGCCCTCGAGGGTTTGGGGCAGGTAGGGGCCTTTCGCGAGCTGGCCACCGAGCCGCAAGCTGATGCCGGCCAGGGTGACATTGGCAATCGCCAGGGCGAGGAGTGCACGCAGCAGGGTCCAGCCCCAGGCCTCCTGCACCCACAACAGCACCACCACCTCAAGGGCAATCAGGGCGAGCAACATCAAAATGCCGCCCATCGCCAGGAACACGCCACCACTGATCAGACGACGCTTTTCCCGATCCACTTCCTGGAGGGCAATGCGCACATGTAGATCCATCACCGAGGCGGCCAAGGCCGTCACACGGCCTGCAGCGCCGAAGCCCCGGCCCCGAGACGCTTCAGAGCGCTCAGCACTGCTCGAATCGTTGGAGTCCTGATTCAAGTTCGTCATCAGGAGCGCCTCCCGCTGGAGAGCAGGGATCCGATCAACACACCAACCCCGGCAGCAACAGCCAGGGCCAGCAGCGGTCGTTGACGCACCGGTTTCTCAATCCGGGGACGCAGGGTTGTATGGAGATCGTCGAGCAACTGTTCCAACTGCTGCTCGAGGGGTTCGAGGGAATCGCTGAACCCGGGGGCACCCGAACCAAAGGAATGGAGAAGATCCTCGAGTTGAGCCTGCACCAGATGGGCCGTACGCCCTGTGTGCAACGAAATCACCCGCACGGCCTCGTCGAGGCTGCCGCGGGTGGCCTCCAAGGTGTGCTCCGCCACCTCGGGCCAGCGCCGCTGAATCTCCGGAAGCAGCGTGTCGAAACGCTCGCGGAACTGATCGGCCGCCGACCACAAAGGGGGTTCTGAGGCTGCAGCCCCTGGTTTGGTGTGGTCATCCGCAGGGGATGGCGCTGTCTCCATGGACGTCCATTTCGCCAATCGCAGGTTAGGGATGGTGCAACAGAGGCGAAACCCCCGATGCCGCGCTACGTCGTGTTGGAACACACCGGAGCCCCTAACGACCCCAAAGGTCGCCATCTCGATCTGTTGCTGGAAGACGGGGAAAGCTGCCGCACCTGGCGGCTTGATGAACTGCCAGAGCTCAATGGGGCAGCACAAGACGCCACACCACTCCCTCCCCACAGGTTGATCTGGCTCGAACGTGAAAGTGCCGCCGTCTCCGGAGGACGCGGCTGGGCCAGCCGCGTCGTGGCAGGCAGCTATGCAGGCCAGCTACCCACCCACGAGACGGCGACAGTGAACGTCACGCTCTCTGGAATGGACGCTCTAGGGCTGCCCAAGGCCATTCAGCTCACGATTGAGGGCGGAGCATGTCGCTTCTTGCGCATCCCATAAAAGGCTTCACACCACCTAGCCCTTGAGCTTTTCGGAGGCTCCGCTAATTTCGACGAGCTGGCAGCCCCCCTGATCCTGTTGGTTCATATCAATCAGGTTGGGTTCAAGCACTTCAAGTCCTTCGGGGGGGCGATGAGCATCCCCCTGGAAACAGGGTTCACGGTGGTTACCGGGCCGAATGGTTCCGGCAAAAGCAACATCCTTGATGGAGTGCTCTTCTGCCTGGGATTAGCCAACAGCAGGGGCATGCGTGCCGACCGGCTGCCCGACTTGGTCAACAGCGGCATCCTCAAAGCAGGCAAAGCGGCCGAGACCCTGGTGAGCGTGCGCTTTGACCTCAGCGACTGGGAGCCGGATGCCGCCGAAGAGGGCATTGAGGCGCCAGAAGAAGGGCCCTGGATCAAAGCCGATCAAAAAGAGTGGACGGTGACCCGCAAATTGCGGGTGATGCCAGGGGGCTCTTACAGCAGCAGCTACACGGCTGATGGCGAGCCCTGCAACCTTCAGCAGTTGCAGACCCAGCTCCGCCGGCTGCGCATCGACCCCGAAGGCAGCAACGTGGTGATGCAGGGCGACGTCACCCGCATCGTCTCGATGAGTAATCGCGAGCGCCGCGGCCTGATCGATGAATTGGCAGGGGTGGCTCTCTTTGACACCCGAATCGAGCAAACCCGCCGCAAGCTCGACGACGTGCAGGAGCGCCAAGAACGCTGCCGGATCGTGGAGCAAGAGCTGCACTCAGCGCGCCAACGGCTCGAGAAAGACTGCGCCAAAGCACGCACCTACCAAGCCTTAAGGGCCCAGGTGCAGCAAGGACGCCAGCAGGAGCTCGTGCTGGCCTACGAGGCAGCCCAAACCGCGCTGCGGGATCTGCAGGAGCGGCATCGCAGCCTGGGGGAACAGGAGGTACGCGATAGCGAAGCACTGACGGCCTCCGAACAAGCCCTCAGCGAAGCCGCCGCAAACCTGCAGGCCCTCCAGGAAAAAGTCAAAGATCTCGGCGAAGACAAACTGCTGGCCGTCCAAGCCGAGCTGGCCGGCCTCGACAGCCAGAGCAGGGAGCTGGAACGTCAGGCCTCCCAGCACAAACAGGAGGGAGAAAAGCTGCAGGGTCAGCGCCATGACCTCACCAACCGTCGCCGGGCCCTCCAAGACAGTGCCCAGTCGCTGCAGCAGAGCCCCGACACCGATGCCTTGGCGGCAGCGGAGCGCGCCTGCCAAGAAGCGGAGGCTGCAGTGGAGGTGTCGCGACGCCGACTCGGTGATGTGGCGGGCCGCTCCGGCTCCTGGATGGAAGAGCAGCGCCAACGCAGCCAGCGCAGGCTCGAGCTTCAAAGCCAGATCACCCCCCTGCAAGAAGAGCAACAGCAACGGCGCGCCAAGCTCGAACAAGATCAGGAACGGCTGCTGGAACTGCAGCAGGAACTGGAACAAGACGGTTCCGAGGATCAACGGGTGCAAGAGGCCATCGCCAAGCTGGAGGCGGAATGGCAAACCCTGCTCAAAGCGCTTCAAACCGGCAAGGAAGAGCTCCAACAACTGGTGGAATCCGTGGCGGTGCAGCAACGCACCCGTTCGCGTCTTGAGCAGGAGCAGAGCCGGCTTGAGCGCGACATCGCCAAGCTGGAAAGCCGGCGGGAAGCACTGCAAGAGAGCCGCGGGACCGGGGCCCTGAGGCTGTTGTTGGAAGCAGGGCTCGACGGCATCCATGGACCCGTCGCCCAACTTGGCGAGGTGGAAGAACGCCATCGCCTGGCCCTGGAAGTGGCTGCCGGTGCCCGCCTTGGCCAAGTGGTGGTGGACGACGACCGCATCGCCGCCAAAGCCATCGAGCTGCTCAAGAGCCGCCGTGCTGGTCGCTTGACCTTCCTTCCCCTCAACAAAATCCGCGCTCCCGGTGGTGGCGGCGGCGGTGCCGCCATGGCCCGAGGGCGCCGGCCTGAGGCGTCCTCCGGGGGAGGTCTGATTGGCCGTGCCGTTGATCTGGTGCGTTTCGAGCCGATTTACGGCGAGGTGTTTGCCTACGTCTTCGGAGACACCCAGGTCTTCAGCGATCTCCACACCGCTCGTCAGCACCTTGGCCGCAACCGAGCCGTGACCCTGGAAGGGGAATTGTTGGAAAAAAGCGGCGCCATGACCGGCGGCAGCTTCTCCCAGCGCAGCAGTGGTCTGAGCTTTGGCACCAGCAACGACAGCGATGAGGCCGAGCCTCTGCGCCGCAGGCTGCTGGAACTGGGAGAAAC
>JAAZVJ010000149.1 GCA_018623675.1 Synechococcus sp. HW_metabat.54
TGTGCAGCCTCCACCAACATCCGTGCCAGTTGCCCCCCACCAACAACACCAATCAGGGGTCGTCCGTGATTAACGGCGTCGCTGGTCATAGAAGCAAAACCAAACAGTCGAAGGGCGCGTTAGATCAATCCTCGGTCGCCGGCAAATACCAAACGCACAAGCGTGAGGAGCATCACCAATAAGAAGAGTGCCAGACCGATGGTGCAGGCATAGCTGATTTCCAGCTCGGAGAAAGCCTGGTCATACACGTAGTAGACGAGGGTACGGGTGGAATCGGCAGGGCCACCCTGAGTCATCAAAAACACCTCTTCGAACACCTTGGTCGCAGCAATAGCGGAAATCACAGAAACCAAGGTGATGTAAGGGCGAAGCAACGGCAGGGTGATATCCAAATGTTTGCGCCAGCCCTCACTGCCATCCAGCTCTGCTGCTTCATAGAGCTCGAGCGGGATGCCCTGAAGACCGGCCAAAAAAATCACCATGTAGTACCCCAGCCCCTTCCAGAGGGTCACCAACATCACCGATGGCAAGGCCAACACAGGATCGGTAAGGAAGCCGATCGGCGAGAAGGCATCACCAAGCAGGGCCCCTAACCAACCATTCACCAAGCCGTTCTCGGCGTAAAGCCAGCGAAATGCGATGGCCGCCACAACAATGGAGACCAACACAGGGGTGTAGAAACCGGCCCTCAGGATGTGCATGCCTGGAAGGCGACGATTCACCAGCACAGCAAGGGCCAGTGACCCAAGCACCACCGGTGGAACGATGCCGATCAAATAAAGAAGAGTGGTCGTTAAAACCCGATAAAACATCGGATCAACGCTGAGACGCCGGAGGTTGGCAAGACCGACAAACCGCAGGGGTTCGGACACGTCCAGTCCTGTTTCCGAGAACGTCATCACCAAGGCCATCAAGGCTGGAGCGAGAACGGAGATGGAGAGCAGCAGCAAGGCCGGCGTCAAAAAGCCCCAGGCCGTCGCCGACTGACGCAGGCTGGCTTGATTCACTGGCTCGGCCATCACCTGGGTGGTCTCTATGGGCGGAGACTAGGCGGATCCGCAGGGTCAGACGGCAGAGTGGGGCTCATTAACAAGAGCGCCTTCCGGTAGCTAGCCGACTGATGCAACGGATCCCTGTCCAGCTCGCGTTGAACCCCTACAACGTGGTGATCGGAGCAGGCTCACTCCAGCACCTGGGAGTCGAACTTGTGGCCTCAGGGGTGAAAGCACCAAGAAAGGTGCTGGTGGTCAGCAACCCCGATGTTGCTGGTCCTTACGGAGACACTGTTCTGGCGAGCCTGCGCACCAGTGGATTTGAAGCGGAACTCCTGGTGATTGATGCGGGCGAAGACCAGAAGCATCTCGCCACAGTGAGCCAGATTCACGATGCTGCGCATCGATTCCGCCTCGAAAGGGGATCCCTCATGGTGGCTCTTGGGGGTGGCGTAGTAGGCGATATGACCGGTTTTGCGGCAGCCACTTGGTTGAGGGGAATCGCCGTGGTGCAAGTGCCCACAACGCTGCTGGCCATGGTGGACGCTGCCATTGGTGGCAAGACAGGCGTGAATCACCCGGGAGGAAAAAATCTGATCGGTGCCTTCCACCAGCCCAAGTTGGTGCTGATCGATCCCGAAACCCTGAACACCCTGCCGGCCCGTGAATTCCGTGCAGGGATGGCTGAAGTGATCAAGTACGGCGTCATTGGTGATCCAGAGCTTTTTGCGCTTTTGGAAGACGCAGAGCAGTTGAGCGACGCCTCAACCCTGCCAGTTCAGACCCTGCAAACGATTCTCGAACGATCTGCGCAGGCCAAAGCTGACGTGGTGGCCGCGGACGAGCGGGAGGGTGGTCGTCGGGCCATCCTTAACTACGGCCATACCTTTGGCCATGTCGTAGAGAACCTCACCGGTTATGGCACGTGGCTCCACGGGGAAGCGGTGGCCATTGGCATGGTCGCAGTTGGCGAACTTGCTGTGCAGCGTGGGGATTGGACACCTGACGATGCGGCAAGGCAAAAACGCCTGATCCAAAAGTGCGGACTTCCCACTGTCTGGCCACCCCTCAACCAAGACGCTGTGCTGAACACCCTCCAAGGCGACAAAAAAGTCTTGGACGGAAAGGTTCGCTTTGTGATTCCGGACAGCATCGGCAGCGTCAGCATCTGCTCCGATGTGAGCAGCGACCAGATCAAGGGCTGCCTGGACGCTCTTCAGTGAGGGAAACCAGGCGCTTCGAAGCAACGGCTTCGCAACGTCTGCATGTCAAAACGACTGTTGGCATTTCTGCCAAAAGCCACCCAGCGAAAGTCGCCAAGTGCGGCAGGGTCGACCAAGCGCAGCAACGCTTCCCGTCGCGTCAGAGCCTCACCAAGCTGGGTCCCTGGCAGTTGCTGAAGCGCATGCAAGCGTTCACCAAGCCCCAGTGCCAAGAGAGCTTCTCCCTGTCGGCATTGACCAACAACCCCAAAACCAGCCTGCTGGGCCCATGCGATCAAGGTCTCTAAACAGAGATGGGCGGTCAAATCAGCTTCTCCAGCGAATGCCAGCAGATCAGCGCTAGCGATTTGTTGGCGATAGGCCATCAGCGTGCCCGCAGGGCGGCGCGGGTTGTAGTAGCGAGAAGCTTCATGGGCGTAATCCACCACCAACAGCACACCAGCCTTTAGAGCCTTGGCAGCGCTTTCCATCCAGGGGCCTACGCCGCTATGCCATTCCGTGGTCCAGCCCTCTTCGGCCTGAGGTGGCGGTATTGGCACATCGCAGACGTCTCGAGCCCACAGCAACTGTTGTTGCAGAGCACCAGGAAGAGGCTGATCAGACCACTCCAGCCAAGGCTCACCCTGCGACGACTGGGTCAGAACAACAGACATTTGGCGCAGCTCACCCTTGCGAAGCACCAGACGCTCGACGGCAAACGCATCCAGTAACTCATGCCCCACAAGCACTCCAGTTACTGGTTGGGCATGGAGGTCCTCCAGCGACATCCATCGGATCGGAACAGCAGTACAACCACTGAGCCGCTCCCGTTGACGTGACTGCATGCCCTCATTGCGCTCCACCATCACCAGGGACAACCGGTGCAGCCATGAGGGTGCAAGCTGCACCAACGCATTGATCAGATCGAAAGCCAACTGACCTTCCCCAGGGCCAACCTCCACAAGGCTCAAAGGCAACTCGGGATCGGCAGCATGAAGCTGATCGAGCCATTCACGAACTTGCTGAGCCAGGAGGGCCGCGAAGTCGCCCCCCAGGGACGGAGACGTCACAAAATCACCACCAACACCCACCTGGAGAGCCCCAGATCCGTATGCCCCATGGTCTGGATCGTGCAGGGCAAGATCCATGAATTGGCAAAACGGCATTGCACCGCCATGCGCTTCAAAGCGCGTGACCATCCAGGCCGGACAAGGCGCACCAGGGCGATCCATTCGAGAGAATGCCGATCACTGCAATGGAGCCATGGGAGCACATCGAGCAATACGTGGTGCACTGGCCATGCTTTCTCTCGTGCTTCTGCTGTTTGCGGCTCAGCCCACATGGGCTAGCGATAACCCTGAGCTACTGCCCGATCACCCGACCCCAGTCATTGATTTGGCGCGAGCCTTGAGCGAACGACAGCGGTCGGAACTGGAAACCCAACTCACGGCTTTCGAGCAGCGCACCGGCTGGAAACTCCGCGTTTTAACGCAATACGAACGCACACCCGGTCTCGCGGTGAAGGAGTTCTGGGGTCTCGACGAACGCAGTCTTCTTCTGATCGCCGACCCCCGCGGAGGCAACCTGCTCAACTTCAACGTTGGGGATGCGTTCTTCGCTCTGATGCCCCGCACCTGGTGGGTTGAACTGCAAACCCGCTACGGCAACCAGTTCTATGTCCGCGACAACGGAGAA
>JAAZVJ010000150.1 GCA_018623675.1 Synechococcus sp. HW_metabat.54
CGATGAACTGCAATCTGAGGAGAAGGGCGAGCGAGGGGATTCGAACCCCCGAATAGCGGCGCCACAAGCCGCTGCCTTAACCACTTGGCGACGCCCGCCGCGTCGAACAGAATCTAACAACTCGCCGCCAGACCCCTGCGCTCGGCTCTCCCTCTACCTCGGTCTTGGTCGGCGTTGCCGCTGACTGTGATCCTGTCGCTGCTGGGAGCAGCGAGTGCCTTGGCGTTCACCAATCCATCCCTGCAGGACTACCAACTCCATGCCGGTGAGCAGTTGGTGGCCTTGGCGACTGAAGAACTTTGCGGCGAGCAGGGCCTACCACTCATGCTCAGGGTCTGGCTGAAGGACTGCCCAGCAGTGGTTGCTGCTCAACAAGCCACTCTTGCGGCTCTAGCTGGCCCGATGACCACCCGCACCAATCTGGGTCTGCTCAGTGTGTTCTCCACCCAGGTGGGTGGACAGAAACTGATGCTTGGTTTGCGGTTGCCCCGATACACCGTCACCACAGTGGGTGTGGCCGGTCAATTTCTCACCATCAGTACCCGCTCTGACCAGGCAGGCGGACAGTGACCGATCCCGCTTCAGGACGGCTGCAGGCCTGGGTTCCCCGCGGTTTGTGTGAGCTGCCACCTGGATCACCGCCCTCTGAGATGGCGGATGCAGGCAGTGGTCTTGTGGCCGTGGATCTCCGCTGGCAACAGGGCGCATTGACGGCGATGACACCCCTCAACATCGGAGATCGGCCCCCATCTCAGTTGGTGTTGCCCCGCTTGGTGGAGCCCCATGCACACCTCGACAAGGCCTTTTCCTGGTCGCTGGCACCCAATCCCGGTGGCACCTATGGCGGAGCCTTGGCCGCCAATCTCGCCGAGCACCAAGGTCGGACGACCGCTGGGGTGCGTGAACGGGCGGAACGGGCGTTGACCTTGGGACTCCGCCATGGATTGCGTGCCATCCGAAGCCATATCGACAGCCTTGGTCCAGGGGCGGATTGCAGCTGGGAGGCTCTGCTCGATGCCCAGATGGGCTGGCGTGATCGCATCGATCTCCAGCTCGTGGCTCTGCTTCCCATTGAGCACTGGTCAACGCCTGAGGGAGAGCGATTGGCTCGACGGGTGGCGCTCGCTGGAGGGTTGCTGGGAGGCGTGTTGGTGCCACCTTGTGCTGGTCGAGCCGTCCGTCAGCAGTTGCGGCGCATGCTGCAGCTTGCTGATCAGCTGGGCTGTGGCATTGATCTCCATATCGATGAGGCCCAGACGGGACCCGCTGAAGGCCTGCATCAGCTGTTGCGGGTTCTGGATCACCAGCCGGTGTCGGTGTCGATTACCTGTAGCCATGCCAGCAGCATGGCCTTGCTGCCTCCGCGCCGATTGCGATCCCTGATCGCGCGGATGGCGAAGCATCGCTTGCAGGTGGTGGCCTTGCCGCTCACCAATGGTTGGCTGCTGGGCCGAACGCCTCAACGCACGCCTTTGGTGCGGCCTCTGGCTCCGATCCTCCAGCTTCAGCAAGGCGATGTCAGGGTTGCGGTGGGTGGCGACAACGTGCAGGACCCTTGGTATCCGGCTGGAAACTTTGATCCCCTGGCCTTGATGGCCCAATCTCTCCCCTTAGCCCAACTGGCCCCCTGGGACCGGCTTGGTTTGATGCCGTTCACCACCGATGCGGCTCGGGTTCTCAATCTGCCCTGGGATGGGGTGTTGCGCCCGGGGGCTCCTGCGGACTTGCTGGTGCTTCAGGCAGCGACCTGGCAGGAGACGTTGTCTTGCCCTCCGGCCCGCGAGGTCGTGGTGAGCGGGGTGATCCAGCCACACTGATCCCAATTTCCACGTCGTTATGGATCGCTCCCCTCAGGCTTTGCAGGCCCTCCTGAAGGAGCTGGAGCCCGTTGAAGGTCTGGACCTGCTCACGGCGACTGCGGATCTTGAGCGTTATTCCCGTGATGCCTATGACTACTCCCCAGTGTTGGAGCCCCTGTTTCGGGATTGCCGAGCGCAGCTGGTGGTGCGTCCCCATTCAGTCGATGCCGTGGTGGCGGTGACTGCTGCCTGTGCACGTGCCCGTATCCCGCTCACCTTGCGGGGTTCTGGAACAGGGAACTATGGCCAGTGCGTCCCCCTCGAAGGCGGTGTGGTGATGCTGATGGGGGAGTTGCGCGCCGTGCGTGAGATCGACGGTGCCACTGGTGTAGTGGAGGTGGAGTGCGGCTGTTTGCTCAAGGATCTCGACCGTCAGTTGGCCGATCAAGGTCGCCAGCTGCGCTTGATGCCCAGCACCTGGCGCAGCGCCAGTGTGGGGGGCTTTATTGCTGGTGGTTCTGGGGGGATTGGGTCTGTGCGCTGGGGGTTTCTGCGCGATCCAGGCCATCTACTCGGGCTGGAAGTGGTGACCCTGGAGCCGCAGCCGAGGGTCTTGCATCTGAAGGCGACCGAGGCTGAACCCCTCAACCATGCCTATGGCACCAATGGGATTATCACCGCACTCACCCTGAGCACGGCGGCTCGTGTGGATTGGCATCAGGTGAGTGTCGACTGCCCTGATTGGTCGACGGCGGTGACGTTGGCCCAGCGGTGTCAGCAGGCGGCCGTGGAGTTGTTTCTCTGCACTGTGTTGGACCGCAGGATTGTGGCCGGTCTTCCTGCCTGGAGTGGGCCGGACCAAGGATGCCATCGGGTGTTGCTCCTGGTGGGGCCCGATGGAGTTGGAACCGTGCACCGTCTGGCGTCATCCCTTGGTGCCACGGTGCAGGATCTCGGCCCTGAGGCGTCGCACCAAGGCAATGGCTTGCGAGAGCTGAGCTGGAACCACACCACCCTGCACATGCGTCAGCAGGACCCCAGCTGGACCTATCTGCAAATGCTGTTGCCCCAACCGGAACTGCCGCTGATGGAGTCACTCTCAGAGCGATGGGGAGATGATCTGTTGTGGCATCTCGAGGGGGTCCGTCATGCCGGCGGCTCACGCCTTGCAGCCTTGCCCCTGGTGCGCTGGCAGGGCAAGGACGCTTTGGAGGAGCTCATCGCCTCTTGCCGGGAGCTTGGCGCTGTGATCTTCAATCCCCATGTGATCACCGTTGAAGACGGAGGCCTGGGCATCGTTGACGGTGAGCAGGTGGCGGCGAAGCGAGTCCACGATCCCGCTGGATTGCTCAACCCAGGGAAGCTCAAAGGTTGGCCTGCTTGATGCCCAGCCAGCGTCGCCGCTGACTCAGCAGCCCAGGCTGTCGCGTGTCCCCATCCCGGTGGTGGGATTCACGCCATCGGCGTCGCGGCAGAGGCGAATGATGTCGTCACGATCGAGCAGAGCGTCGCTGAAGTCTGCGCCTTCGATCAGGGCTCCGGCAAAGCTGCTGCCAGATGCGATCACGCCATTGAGCAGAGCATTGGTGAGATTGGTGCCGGCGAAATCCGCACGATCCATCAGGGAATCAGAGAGGTCGGCATCGCTGAAGTCAGCATCCGCGAAAGCGGCTTGGGTGAAAATCGCTCCGTGAAGGTCTGCGCCGGAGAAATTGGCGCCTCGCCCCACAGCCCCTGCGAACGAGGTGTTGCTGAGGTTTTGGCCGTGGAAGTCGCCGTTGCTTTGGTTGGTGAGGGTGTAATCCACCCGTTCTTGGAACAGGGCACGGTCCTGCAATCCCACGCCAGCTGATGTGTCGAGGGCCTTGGCTGCAAGGGGATGTTGAAGAGTCACGCCCAGAAGCACCAGCAGGCTGCAGACCATTCTTGGAAGCCAGTGCAGTGCGCAGAAAGGCTGCTGAGACGGAGTCGCCATGGCCGCTGGTCGCAAGTCATCACACTCTGCACCCCACACGTGATCGGTGGCGTCGCGCAAGCCGCCGGCGCGAGGGATCGGCCTGACAAC
>JAAZVJ010000151.1 GCA_018623675.1 Synechococcus sp. HW_metabat.54
AGCAACAGCAGCCCCCCCAGGAGCAGTGCCGCGATGGGAAACCCTTCGGCGAAGAGCAGTTGACGGGCTGCAGCGGCCGCCGCCTGGACATCGTCCACTTGGGAGCATTGCTCACGAGTGCCACCCAGGGCAGGACAGACCAGCTGCCTCAAAAGAGGATCCCCCTCCGCTTGGGCCATCACGGTGATGGCTTCAGGGCTCAGAGGTTGACCCTGCTGATGCGCCACAAGGGCCTGCTGCAGTGCAACAAACGGAGCACTCTGTGCAGGAATCGCAAGAGCAGCAGTCCGCTCGGCTGGATCCTGGCTCAAGGCGGCAAGCAATAACCGCTGACGCTCATCCAAACGATCGAGGGGCACTTCGAGCAATGCCTTGAGCAGCTGGGCAGCAGGGTCAGCCCCGCCAAGAAAGGGTTGCAGTTCCGGCGACAAGGCCGGCTGCGCCAGTAACGCTTTCTCTTGCTGCTGCAACGACAGAGCCGGTGCGACTGACGCACGACTGAGGCTGTCCCGCAGGCCCATGACCCATACGGTCACGGCCAGCAACAGGGCAAGCACCGCCACCAACCCCTTCGAGGACCAATGGCGACCGGTCGGCGTGGACGTCAACGTATCCGGAGCAAGATGCACCGATTCTCACCGCCAAGCGGTGAGTCGTGAAGACAGTCCGACTGGAGCTGGGGGATGGGGCCCCAATACGATGGCCGCGCCTCGACCTCATCTCCGGTGTCTCTCCGTCTTCTTCTGGTGCGCCACGGCCTGAGCAGCTTCAACGTGGAGCGCCGCATCCAGGGGAGGGATGACCTTTCCGTTCTGACCGCACAAGGGGAAGAGCAAGCCAGCCGCACCGGTCTTGCCCTGAAGGATGTGCCGATCACGGCGGCTTATTCCTCCCCCTTGCGGCGAGCGGCCTCCACCTGTGAAGGGCTGCTGAAAGCGCAGGGGCAAGCCCTGACCCCAGTGATGGATGAGGGACTGCTCGAGATCGACCTCGAGCCTTGGAGTGGCATGAGTGCCGACGAGCGTGCCACCCGGGATCCCGAAGCGTTCAAGGCCTGGAAGTTGACGCCGGAGAGCTTGGAGCTCACCCGCAAGGACGGCAGCCGCTACCGCCCGTTACCCGAGTTGATGGAGCAGGCCAGAGATTTTCTCCGTCGCCTCCTAGAACGCCACAGCATCGAAAGCAATGACACCGTTTTGGTGGTGGGGCACAACGCCATCCTGCGCTGCCTGATGTTGGTGCTGCTGGGAGAACCCCAACAAGGCTTCCGCCGGCTTCAAGTCGACAATGCGTCTCTGTCGGTCTTCAACCTCAGCCCTAAAGCTGGAGGCGGCCATCAGGTTCAGATCGAGTGCCTGAACAACACGGCTCATCTGGGCGAAGGCTTGCCGAAAAAAGGAAGCGGTGCACGCCTTGTGCTGGTGCGCCATGGCGAAACCAACTGGAATCGCCAAGGCCGCTTCCAAGGACAAATCGACATCCCCCTGAACGAGAACGGGCATGCCCAGGCAGAGGCGGCCCGGGGCTTCCTCGAAGACGTATCGCTGCAACGGGCCTACAGCAGCTCAATGTCACGCCCGCGCCAAACCGCTGAGGGGATCCTGCGATCCCACCCAGGGGTGCCTATGACCCTGACCCGCGGCCTGGTGGAGATCGGCCACGGTCTCTGGGAAGGGAAGCTGGAAGAGGAAATCAAGGCCGAATGGAGTGCCTTGCTGGAGGAATGGAAGCGCACACCTGAAACGGTTCAGATGCCTGAGGGAGAAACCATTCAGGACGTCTGGGAACGGTCGGTGAGCACCTGGACAACGATTGCCGAGAGCCTCGATCCCCAGGAAACTGCCCTTGTGGTGGCCCATGACGCCGTCAACAAAACCATTCTCTGCAACTTGCTTGGACTCACCCCAGCCGACATTTGGGCCGTGAAGCAGGGCAATGGAGGCGTCACGGTGGTCGACATGCCGACGGATCCGAGCCAGCCTGCAGTGGTGACCTGTCTCAACCTCACGTCCCACCTCGGAGGAGTGTTGGACAGAACCGCAGCCGGAGCTCTCTGAGTCAATGCCCCTGACCGTTCTGCTCGATCCCGTCAGGATCCTGATCGGCAGCGGTCAGGACCTGATCCACGACGGTGCTGCTCTTCTCAAAAACGACCAGCTCATTGCTCTGGGAGAGGCAGCACGTCAACAAGCGGCAGAGGAAGGAATTCCTGTTCAGAACGCAGGCCAGCAGCTGCTCGCCCCCTGCCTGGTTGATCCGCATTCCGTGCTGGAGGCTCCCTTCGGAAGCCACTGCGAAACCCTCACAAGCCTGCGCCACACGGCGGCACGGTCTGGCTACGGCCAAGTCGCCCTGCTGCCCCAAGCCAAGGTCTGGCGCGACCGGATCGAACGACTGCATGGGTTTGAGGAGACCAGCACCAGCGGCGACGTGCAGGTGCATCTCTGGGGTGCCCTCAGCATCAACGGAGAAGGGGAGCAGCTGAGTTGTCACGGCGACCTGATGGATCGCGGGGCCATTGGCCTCTGTGATGGCGAGGCCATGCCAGCCCAAGCCTTGCTGCAACGCAGCTTGGTGCTCTCGGAAATGGGCTGTGCTCCACTGCTGGTGGCCCCGCGAGACCCGCAGCTTCAAGGCGACGGCATGGTGAGGGAAGGGGTCGAAGCCCTGCGGGCAGGCTGGCCCATGGATCCGGTTGCCAGCGAGACGCTCCCCTTCGGCCAGGTACTGGAACTCCAACGACTCTTCCCAGAGCGACGGTTATGGGCCATGAATCTCTCCACGGCCGCCGGCGTCTCCATGCTCCAGCAAGCCTCCACCAGGCCGAGCGCAAGCGTGCACTGGTGGCATCTTGTCGCTGACCGCAGTGAACTCTCCCCGACTGCGATGGGTTGGTGCGTCAGACCTTCCCTCGGCGGCCCTCAAGACCGCAACGCCTTAATTCAGGCCTTGGAAGCGGGCCTGATCTCCGCCGTTGGGGTGCATGCCGTGCCCCTTGACACCGAAGACTGCCTCCTACCGCCAGGTCAGCGCCGACCTGGGCTGGTGGGCCATCAACTGGTGCTGCCCAGGCTTTGGCAAGCCCTGGTGGTCGAGCGGAACTGGAGCATCCCCAAATTGTGGGAGGCCCTCAGCTTCGGGCCTTCCCGTTTGCTCCAGCAACCCGAAGAAGCACTCACCCTGGGATCAAACCGCTGGCTCCTGTTCAACCCGGAGCAGCGATGGGTTCCGTCCCTGGATGGGATCGATGGCTCCCGAGGAGCCAACAATCCTCTGCTGGGGCAGGAACTGATTGGGGCTGTTTGCGCCTGCGGACTCAGGAGTCCAGAGCCCCTGAACGACTGAAGGGCCAGAAGCGCCAGGTGGCCCGACCAAGAATTTCCGACGTCGGCACAAACGCGCCACCGGGCCAGTAACGACCGTCCCAGCTGTTGGCCCGGTTATCGCCCAACACCAGCACATGGCCCTTGGGCACTGTGACGTTGAGGGTGTTGCAGCGACTCATGCCCCGATCATCCACAGGGCAAAATTTTGAAACGTACGGTTCTGAGAGGGCTTCACCATTGATGGTGACCTCACCGCGGGGGTTGACGACCACCTGGTCCCCTGGGATTCCCACCACCCGTTTGATGTAGGCATCACACGCGGGATGACTCAAACCAGGGATCAAGCCCACCAAGGGAATATTGGCCAAGGCGCATTGCAAACCGGAGGGCTCCGCCTGACTGCGCAAAGCAGGGTCAAAGGCGTGGGGTGAGTTGAAGACCACAATCTCGCCCCGCTCAGGCTTACGGAAGCGATAGCTGAGCTTTTCCACCAACAAGCGGTCGTTGATTTGCAGCCCTGGAAG
>JAAZVJ010000152.1 GCA_018623675.1 Synechococcus sp. HW_metabat.54
AGTTGAGCAGCACCAGCGCCACCCAAGCAATGCCGCCGAGCAGGATCAGACGGTTGGAACGGCCACTGTCTTCGCTTGAGGCGTAAAGCACAGGGACAGCCACAATCAGGGCAAACGACATCACCACCAGGGCCAGAACGGTGAGGGTGTTGAGGATCTGCATGGATGTAAGTCGACGCCAGGTCGGTGCAAGGGATTCTCACACGCTGAGTCCGACCGACCCCCGATTCACGGCGCCAACCTTTACAGCTTGTGGTGATGGCTTTCAAGGAAAGCCCTTACGATCAAGCCCCTCTCCGAGCCTGTCGTGCCCCAAATGGACCTGGCCCTACAGGGCAACCTGTTTGGAGAGCCGGAACCCAGTGACGGCGGGCGAACCTCCGCAAAAGCCAGCGACAGTCAAGTCACCCTTGGCGAGACGGGGGACCCAACCCTCGATGACGCGGCCCTCACCGCCGATGCCCAAGCCCGCCCCAGGCAGCGTGATGGGGGCAGCACTGGCGAACCGAGCAGCACCTCAGCAGCAGCGACATCCGCCGAAGACGGCAGCAGCACAGCCACCGTGGGCGAGAGCCAAGACGACGACTTGCCGGCCTGGAGCCACCACAGCCTGGTCGATGCCACCCAATTGACGCCGATGCTGCGTCATTACGTGGAACTCAAAGCAGCCCACCCAGATCGGGTGCTGCTCTATCGCCTTGGCGACTTCTTCGAATGCTTCTTCGAAGACGCCATCGAACTCTCGCGCCTTCTGGAACTCACCCTCACGGGCAAGGAAGGAGGCAAGGCCATCGGTCGCGTGCCCATGGCCGGCATCCCCCATCACGCGGCCGAGCGTTACTGCGCCGAGCTCATCCGCAAAGGCCGCAGCGTGGCGCTCTGCGACCAACTCGAGGCAGCTCCAGCCAAGGGGAGCGCCAAAGGCACATTGCTGAAACGCGACATCACCCGGGTGCTGACCCCAGGCACGGTGCTGGAAGAAGGGATGCTCAGCGCCCGACGGAACAACTGGCTTGCCGCCGTGGTGGTGGAGCCGGCACACAACAAACAACCGTTCAGCTGGGGACTGGCCTGCGCCGATGTGAGCACCGGCGAACTGGTGCTCCAACAAATGGAAGGCAGCAGTGAACTGCATCAGGAATTGGCCCGGCTGGAAGCCGCCGAACTGGTCTGGGGAAACGCCACTGGCGAGCGCCCTGCCTGGTGTCCAGATCGGTTGCAGCTGACAACCATGGCGCTCACGCCCTTCAGCCGCCCTGAAGCCGAACAAGCACTCCTGAGTCACTACAGGCTCAAGACCCTCGATGGCCTCGGCCTGCAGGAGCATCCCCTGGCCCTACGCGCAGCCGGCGGCCTGCTCGCCTACCTCCAGGACACAAGGCCACTGGAAGACGATGGTCTGAATGCACCTCCCCTGGAACGACCGCAACTGCGTTTCAGCGGAGATTCACTGGTGTTGGATGCCCAAACACGGCGCAATCTGGAACTCACCAGCACCCAACGGGACGGTCAGTTCCAGGGTTCACTGCTGTGGGCGATCGACCGCACGCTGACCGCCATGGGCGGCCGTTGCCTGCGCCGCTGGCTCGAAGCTCCATTGGTGCAGACCAGGGCCATTCAGCAACGCCAGGCCGGCGTGAGCTCCCTGGTGGACAGCCGGCCGCTACGCCAAGCCCTACGCCGGTTGCTGCGACCGATGGGTGATTTGGAGCGACTGGCCGGACGCGCCGGAGCCGGGCAAGCCGGAGCTCGCGATTTGGTGGCGATCGCTGACGGATTGGAGCGACTTCCCCAACTGGCAGAGCTGATCCGTGACCGGCTCATCAACGGGCCCGGCTGGCTTGAGGACCTGCTCATGCCGGATAGCAACCTGCAGATCCTGGCCCAGGCGATCCGCCACCAACTGATCGACACGCCACCCCTGAGCCTGAGCGAAGGAGGGTTGATCCACGACGGCGTCGATCCCCTCCTGGATGGGTTACGCAATCAACTCGACGATCAAGACAACTGGCTCGCGGCCCAGGAACAGCAGGAGCGACAGCTCAGCGGCAACAGCAATCTGCGCCTGCAGTACCACCGCACCTTTGGCTACTTCCTTGCCGTCAGCAAAGCCAAGTCAACGTCGGTGCCAGATCACTGGATCCGCCGTCAAACCCTCGCCAACGAAGAACGCTTCATCACCCCCGAGCTCAAAGCTCGTGAAGGGGCGATCTTCCAGCTGAAGGCCCGGGCCTCCCAACGGGAATACGAGTTGTTCTGCCGACTGCGCGAACAGGTGGGTGATCAAGCCGAGGCCATCCGACGCGCTGCCAGGGCGGTGGCAGGTCTCGACGCCCTCAGCAGCCTCGCCGACGTGGCTGCCACCGAAGGTTGGTGCGCCCCGGAGATTGATGAAAGCCGCAGCCTTCACGTGAAGGGCGGTCGGCACCCGGTGGTGGAACAACTGCTGGTGGAGGAGCACTTCACCCCAAACGATGTGGAGCTCGGAGACCAAACGGATCTGGTGGTGCTCACGGGGCCAAATGCCAGCGGCAAGAGCTGCTATCTGCGGCAGATCGGCCTGATTCAGCTTCTGGCTCAGGTGGGGGGCTGGGTGCCCGCCAAGTCGGCTCAGATCGGCATCGCCGATCGCATCTTCACCCGTGTCGGCGCCGTCGACGATCTGGCAGCAGGCCAGTCCACCTTCATGGTGGAGATGGCAGAAACCGCCAACATCCTTCACCACGCCAGTGAACGCTCGCTGGTGCTCCTAGATGAAATCGGCCGGGGCACCGCCACCTTCGATGGCCTCTCGATCGCCTGGGCCGTCAGCGAACATCTCGCCGGCGACCTACAGGCCCGCACTGTGTTCGCCACCCACTATCACGAGCTGAATGCCCTTGCCGAGCAGCGACCGAACGTGGCCAATTTCCAGGTACTGGTGAAGGAAACAGGCGAAGACCTGGTGTTTCTCCACCGGGTCGCTCCAGGGGGCGCCAGCCGCAGTTACGGCATCGAAGCGGCCAGGCTTGCCGGGGTGCCCACGCCAGTGGTGCAGCGGGCGCAACAGGTGCTCGATCGTTTGGCCGCCTAAGGGCAACTCAACCCAAGGCCGCTGCTCGCAGTAGGGCATTGCAAGCTGCCCCCACCAGACCGGCACCACCCCGCGTGCCCTCGAGACGGATCTGAGCAAGGTCGGTGGAGGCCAAGCGCCGCTTGCTCTCAGGCACACCCACAAAGCCCACGGGCATGCCAATCACCAGGCTGGGGCTTGGAGCCCCAGCCGCGCATTGATCCAGCAACTGCTCAAGCGCCGTCGGAGCACTCCCCACCAGCACCACTGGCATGGGATCGCCAGCCTCCGTTGCTTCAGCTGTCAGCGCAGGCCAAGCACGCGCCATGGCAGCCGCCGAACGGGTGGATCCTTCAGGTGACAACTCCGGCGCCCAATCGAGCAGACCCACAACACGGTTGCCGCCCGTCCGCCGCGCCATCGGCGCCACTGCTGCCGCAGCCATGGCGGTGTCGGTCAAGATCACGGCCCCCGCTTTCAAGGCGGCCAATCCCTGATCACAGCTGCCATCACTGAAGCGCAACAGGGGGGCTAAACCAGGATCACCACTGCTATGCACCAGCCGCTCCAAAACCTGCTGCTGCAAGGGGTCCAAGCCGGTCTCACCGAGCAACAAGCGAATGCGCCGGATGCTTTCGGTAAAGATTGGATGATCGCTCACAACCTCTTGGGTCACAGGAGCTGGCAACAGGGGGCAGACTTCAGCATCCTCCGCGGTCACGCCTGCCATGCCGGTGCACCTGTTCTGGGGCGATGACAGTGCCGCC
>JAAZVJ010000153.1 GCA_018623675.1 Synechococcus sp. HW_metabat.54
CGGACAGTTGCGGCAACACCCCGAGGGCAACAGTGGGCAGAAGGTCTGGCGACTGACAAGCAAGTACGGGCAACCCGGGGAAATGATCACGACGGCGATGGCCTGCGGGCCGAACGATCCGATCCGACGCGAACGTCTGATGCTGAACAACGGGACACCCACCACCATCCCTTGGCGGGGCCTGCCCATTCACATTGAACTCCCCAAGAGTTGGCGACTGGAATGGCGTCCCCTCGGAAGCGATCAGCCATTTCGCAGGGTGGGGCCCCTCTGAACACCCCTGCTTCACGTCAGCATGGGTGCTGACGCTCCGCTGCTGTGGCCAAGGCGATTCTCAAGCTGCTGCAAAGCCTGATGCTGGTGGCGTTGGTGATCTGTTCACCTCTGGTCGCAGCAGCAGCGAACACGACCACCAACGCATGGCTTTGTGATGGTGATCCATTGACGGTGACCACCACGGCGGGGGCGGTGGACATCACCGGACTTCCCGACACGGTGCCCAACATCGAGGCTGGAACAGCGCCAGGGGATGGCGTCCTGATCAGCTGGCGTGGCCTTCAGCTCCAACTGCCCCGCACCAACAACGCCGGAGCACCGAGTTACACCGATGGACGCTGGTGGTGGCGCGCCGCTGATCCAGCCCACCCCGAGTGGAAACAGCGGCGCGGCGGCATCATCAGCTACGACTGCACCGCAACAACACCCAGCTCATGACTGCAGCCACCCTCAGTGCCGTTGGGCTGCATGAGTGTCGCTTTGAGCGTTTCGGCACGCCACTTCGGCCCGTCGAAGACATGTCGCCCGCAGGCCCCCAGGATGCAACCCTCGCCTTCGGCGGAGAAAATCTGCGCTACTACCTCATGCGCCTGAGGAGACGTCCGGCGGTGGTGGCCAGCATGACCCGGCATCTGCAAGCAACCCAGTGCCTGGGCTCCGCCGATGCTCAGCCCTGGTGGCTCGCGGTCGCCGAACCCAGCCTCAACCCAGACCAGCTGGACCACACCAGCGTGCAGCTGGTGCGGGTGCTGCCGGGCGAGGGGCTGTCATTGCATCTGGGCACCTGGCATGCCGGCCCATTTTTTGAAGCCCCCGAAGCCCTCTTCTACAACTTGGAATTAAGCGACACCAATCAAAACGACCACAACTGCCACCAGCTGTCGGATCGCCTCAAGCTGCACCTGAGCTGATCGGAGGACGACTGGCCACCGCGCGGCGGATGCTTTCTTCAAGGCGCTGGCAATCAAGACAGCGACAAGGCTCCTCATCCTGGGTGTGATGGAAGCGAATCGGAGTGCGGCTGGCGTTCATCGGCGCATCAGCGTCGGCTACTGGGGTTATGCCCCTGGCATGGGAAGCGACCAACCCCTGCTGCCCTCAGCTGAAACACACCGTGATGCCCATCACGATTCAGCTGCGAAAGCGACGTGTGCGATGGCGTAGTGCTTTGACCATCCGCCGAGGTTTCGACACCACACGATCCACCTCAGCAAGATTCAACGTCCACAGCAGCACTGAAACCACCAGCACCACTGCAGCGATCCAGAGATACATCCAGGGCATCGCACCACGCTCTCTGCCCTGGATGTAGCAACAGATCAAGCAGCCGCGGCAGTCAACTCAGAACAGTCGTCGAGCTGATCGGAGTGCAGGTCAGTGAACTCCTCACCCTCTTCGATGGCATACAGCTTGTAGAGCGCCATCGCAGCTTCATCCCAGCGCTCTGCTTCTGTGGCTTCCAGCATCTGCTGAAAAAAGAGCACATTCACCACTTCGCGATCAATGGCGTCCATCCCCGATCTGCAACTGGGTCAACGCTATCGATCGCCTCTGGCGACGCATCCCCGGAATCGGAAAGAAATGCTGGAGAAGCGGGGAAGCCACAAGCCAAAAACCTGCAGACTTTGCAGCAGAGAAAGGTCTGTGCCATGAACCACTTGATCGGGCTTCTCCTTGGCCATCTCGACCTCTGGACCGCCCTGGCGGCGCTGAGTCTCGGAGCCCTGAAAGTTCGTCAGCAGTGGAGCCGTTCCCGCTGGGCCGAATCCACCTTGGTGAGCCTTGCCTTTTGGGTGATGGGGATCTACGGCACCTACAGCTTCCTCGCACACCTGCTGTTCGGCGACTTCATCGCAGCCCAGATCGGCTGGGTCAACAGTCCTTTTCAGTACGAGGTGGCATACGCCAACCTCACCATCGGCATCTTGGGCTTCACCACGGTGTGGCTTCGCCGTCGTGACTACATGGTGGCGTCCATGGTGGCCTATGGCTCCTGGATCTTCGCCGATGGGGTTGGCCATGTCGTGTCGCTTCTGCAGTCGGGCAACACGGCCGAGTACAACACCGGCACGATCCTGTTCACCGATTTACTGATGCCGCTCCTGGCTGGCCTGCTGGTGTGGTGGAGTCGCGACGAGCGCAGGGAGTTCAAGGGCTGATGCTGCAAGCGGTCGATGCTTTGCTGATGACCGCGGGCGCAGCGGCATCGCTCGGGCTGCTCATCCTGCTGGCGGGCCTCCGACGAGTCTTTTCAGTCGCACCAGCGCTCACCCCGCTGTCGGAGCAGGAGCCCCTGCCCGAACACTGCTCGCTCACGGTGGTCATCCCGGCCTACAACGAAGAAGAGAACATCAGCCGGTGTTTGGGGAGCGTGCTCAACAGCCAGCCCCCCTGCAAACACTGGCAGGTCGTGGTGGTCGATGACGACTCCAGCGATGCCACCAACGAACGAGCCCACGCCTGCATCGCCGCGTCCTCTTCAAGCGCATCGGCCTCGGTGCTCCAGGCAGGAACACGACCTGAAGGCGAGCACTGGGTCGGCAAAAACTGGGCTTGCACCCAAGCGATTGCATCCCTTCCGGACCCCACAGACCCCAACACCTGGGTGCTGTTCATCGATGCCGATGTGCAACTGGCCCCAGATGCCCTACGACGGGCCCTCCATCAGGCGATTCAGGAGGAGGCCGACCTGTTCAGCCTCGCTCCGCGCTTGGTGTGCGGCTGCCTGGCGGAATGGATGGTGCAGCCGATCATGGCCAGCCTGCTGGGCCTGGGATTTCCGATCCTGGAAACCAACGACCCCAACTCAGACGTGGCCTTTGCCGCCGGGCCGTTCATGCTGTTTCGCCGAGAGGCCTACGACGCCATTGGCGGACACCGGTCCCTGGCCGGTGAAGTGGTCGAAGACCTGGCCCTGGCACGGACCATCAAAACCAGCGGTCGCCGTTTGCGTTACTGCCTTGGGCTGGATGCCGTGGACCTCCAGATGTATCCCAACCTCGCGGCCCTCTGGGAAGGCTGGAGCAAGAACTGGTTTCTCGGCCTGGAACGCAGTGTTCCCAAAGCCCTTGGTGCCGGCGGCGTGGTGCTGCTGATGTTCAGCGGCCCATGGCTGATCACCGCCGCCAGCGGCTTGCAACTGATCAGCAACGCAACACCGCTGGCTGGGGCCGCATTCAGCCTCGGCCTCCTGGGCATCGCCCTGCAACTTGTTCTGAGGCTATGGACGCGCCAACGCTTTGCCGTCCCACTCACCCACTGGTGGTTGATGGGCGTAGGCGGATTGATCGTGGGCGCGATTGCCCCCACATCGGTATGGCGCAGTCTCACCGGCCGGGGCTGGACCTGGAAAGGACGCTCCCTGGCCGAGCCCCAAACCTGATCAAGCCACCAGTGGCATGGAGTCGGATCCGCCTCCTGCGGCATCAGCGGCCTGATCACGGCCCTGGTGAAAACGCTGAATCAACTCCCAGGCTTCCTCCGGAGTATCGGCAAAG
>JAAZVJ010000154.1 GCA_018623675.1 Synechococcus sp. HW_metabat.54
CTCTCCATTCGCGAGGGAATCTCCATCAGCCGAGAGGATCAGCGCCATTGGCAGCAGGTCTGGTTTGAGCAACAAAGCAACACCACCTGGGAGGTTGAATTTTTGCGCTGGCTTCGTCCCCAGGATGGTTTGGGACTCGTGAGGATTGACGCCTTGGCGCTCGATGTCGCGGCGGAGTGCCCGTCGGGCTGCATGCCCGGCGACTCCCTCACATTGGAAGTGCTTTCGGTGGACGCGACCAACGACCAACTGAAGCTGGGTGCTCGATAGTCAGAGGATCCAAAGACTGGCGAAGCCAGTTCTCTCAAACCACCCCAGTCACGCGCAACCAGGGGCCCCAGGGATTGGCGACGGCCAGCAGCTGCACAGGTCGAGAAGCCTCGATCTGCATCAGCCATTGGTGAACGGCCGGTTCAAGCGTGATCAAAGGCCAGCATTCACCGCTGGCCAAGTGAAGCTCAAAGCCACCCTTTGCATCGGGATGGAGATCGCCGCTCCACTGGGATGCATGCATGCCCCCAGCCTGGGGAACGACCCCACTCAGATCAGCCAACGGAACCTCTCTGGCGCTTTCCAACGCCAGAGCTTGCTCAGGATCGTCCAAAGCCGCCAACTGACGCTCTCGCCACTGAGGGTGATGCCACGGAGTGGACCAAAGGGGAACAACCGCCGCCGGCGCCCATGGATCCTGAATCAGCGCCTCCTGCACGTGGCGGACGGAGAGTGCATCGGGAGCGACGGACGCTCTCACAGCAAGGGCAGCGGCCATGCCAGCCGCTTGGCCCACATTCAGAACCAGGGGTTGAAGCCGGGTCGCCCCATTGGCCATATGGCTCGTGCTGATCCCCTTGTCCGCCGCAATCAAATTGGTGATTGAGTTGCTCAAGAGAGCCCCGTAGGGGATGCAGAACGGAGTTCCGGTCCATCGCCCACCCCATCGGCAACTCTTGGCAGCAAGGGGCCAATCCGGCCCTGGGTAGTGATGATCATTGGCGTAGTTCCCAACAGCGATCGACTCAAATTCGCCATCAGACGTCTTGGGCATCCCGGCTACAGATTGGCCCTCTCTGAGCGGAAGCAGATCCTGCTCAATCACCGTGCGGCGACCAATGCATCGGCGTCCTTCCCGCCAATACGGCATGGCAGCCAACCAAGGTGCAGGGGCTTTAGCACTCTCTGGAAAGGCGCGACCCAGCTGAAGCCAACCATGGCTTTTCTCTTGAAGCAGGGCAGCGAATTGGAGGCTATGGCTCTGCATTGCTGCGAAAAGATCGGCTTCGTTCTGCGCTTCTCCACAGAAACCACGCCCTAATCCTTCGTGCCAATCGTTGCCGTCTAAAGGCCAATTGAGCATCACAAGACCACCCGGAAGGCGGCCATACGTAAGCGTTCGTTCCAGACCAAAGTCATCCAAACAGTGGCGGAACAGTCCAGAGGGGGAACCAAACTCGGAGGTGCGGCCCGTCGCTAAAGGCACCTGAGGCATGCGATTCGATGCCAATTGCCCCATCACCACCCATGTGGGTGACTGCACAGGCTGATCAGCGAAAAAACGGTCACTTTCTAACCGCTGTCTTGAAGGAGCACTGGGCTCGTTCCACTGCTCATGGGCTTCCCAGCCCAGTCGAAAGGGAGCATCCGCGAGGGGGAGCAGCTCGCCCCGATCGCTGCCATCGACGACCACCTCACAATCCACCTGCCAGGGCTCAGTGGCTCGCTCCACAAGAAGAGAGCTGACCCTCAATCCGTGGCGCTTTACAGCGTCAAGACGGCATTCAGGCCACCACTGCAACAGGGGTTCAGCCTTGACCCAGTCTTGAAGAATCGACTCTGCAGTATCGGGCTTGTAGCCGAAGCAACTTACCCAGTTGTGATCCAAGCCTTCGGGTTCACGCCGCTCCAGTTCCCGCAAGAAGGCGCCCCAAAGCCCCGTCTGCCAAGGGGAGAGTTCATTGCCATCAGGGCAACAGACCCCTGCAGCACTGACCATGCCACCCAACCACGCACCAGGCGTGAGCAGGAGCGTCTGGGCACCACCACGGGCGGATTGAAGGGCCGCAGCCACACCGCCAGTGCCACCGCCCCACACCACAACATCGCAACTCTGCTGTTGGGGGCTCACGGAGACATGCCGTTCCAATCAAGTCTCTCAGGCTCATCCGGCAAGGGCAATGGCGACAAGAGATCAATCCTGTGAGCAACGGTCGTTAGGATCCAGCGCCACCGGTCCAACCAGCAGAGTGGTTGGGTATTGCCAGGAGAGACGTCGGAGAGATGACCTACTGCCTCACGACCCCCCTGTATTACGTCAACGACAAGCCCCATCTGGGCAGCACTTACACCACACTGGCGTGTGATGCGTTGGCAAGGTTTCAGCGCCTGGAAGGCGAGCAGGTGGTGTTCATCACCGGTGTTGATGAACATGGCCAAAAGATCCAACGCACGGCCGCTGATCGCGGGGTCACCCCACAGGAGCACTGCGACACCATCACCCAGAGCTACGTGTCTCTCTGGGAGCAATGGGGCATCAGCAACGATCGCTTCGTTCGCACCACGGCAGACCGCCACTTACCGCTGGTTGAAGCCTTTTTCAAACGCTGCGAAGCGAATGGCGACATTCGCATCGGCCGGCAAACCGGTTGGTACTGCGTGGGCTGCGAAGAATTTAAAGATGAGCCCCCCGAGGCCAAAGAAGCCTGTTGCCCAATCCACCAAAAGGCCCTGGAGTGGCGTGATGAAGAGAACCTCTTCTTTTGCCTCTCAAACTTTCAGGAGCAGATCGAGCAGCTGATCCAGCAACCCGACTTCATTGCTCCTGCCAATCGCCGCAAAGAGATCCAGAACTTTGTAGCCGGAGGGCTGCGTGACTTCTCAATTTCCCGGGTCAACGTGTCCTGGGGCCTCCCCGTTCCTGGCTATCCAGGCCACACCTTCTATGTGTGGTTCGACGCCCTGCTGGGCTATCTCACAGCGTTGCTCGACGACGGTGGCGAGATCGACCTTGAACGCCTGGCCTCCACGGGCTGGCCTGCCCAGATGCAGGTGATTGGCAAAGACATCCTGCGTTTTCATGCGGTGTACTGGCCGGCCATGTTGATGTCTGCCGGCTTACCGGTGCCGGCGAAAGTGTTTGGCCATGGCTTCCTCACCCGGGAAGGTCAGAAGATGGGGAAATCCCTGGGCAATGTGCTGGATCCAGAGGCTCTTCTGGAACGCTGCGGCACCGACGCCGTTCGCTGGTACTTGCTCCGTGACATTCAATTTGGAGACGACGGCGATTTCCAACAACAGCGCTTCAGTGATCTGGTCAACAATGACCTCGCCAACACGATTGGCAATCTGCTGAACCGAACCGCCTCCATGGCCCGGAAATGGTTCAACGATTCAGTCCCACCCGCAGGTGATGCCGCCGCAGAGCACCATCCCTTGCGGATTCAGGCAGAACAAGCGATCGCTGAGTTTCGCGAGGCCATGCCTTCGATGGCCTTTCAGAAAGCCTCAGAAGCCGTCTTGCAGTTGGCCATCCAAGCGAATGGCTATCTGAATGATCGAGCACCCTGGAGCCTGATGAAACAGCCCGGTCAGGAAGCAGCCGTCGGGGCCGACCTCTATGCCGTTCTTGAGTGTTCGCGCATTGTTGGACTTCTGCTTCACCCCCTCGTGCCCGACCTGAGTGGGCGGATCCTCAACCAACTGGATCAAGGGACGATGCCCGCCCAGTGGAAAGACGCTTTGATTTGGGGGAAGCTTGAAAGCGGACAGCCTCTGCCAA
>JAAZVJ010000011.1 GCA_018623675.1 Synechococcus sp. HW_metabat.54
AGGACGGCTTCCATCCGCTCGGTGTCGGTGGCGAAGTAAGGGGAGATGTAGCCCTTGTCGAAGCGCATGCCCTCGGTGACCTCGAGCTCGGTCTCCATGGACTTGCCCTCTTCGAGGGAAATCACACCTTCCTTGCCCACCTTGTCCATGGCATCGGCGATCATCCGACCCACTTCTTCGTCGTTGCCGGCGGAGATGGTGCCCACCTGAGCAATTGCATTGCTGTCAGCAATGGGCTTGGCATTTTCCTTGATCTTGGAGACCAGGAAATCAGAGGCCTTGTCGATGCCTTTCTTGAGGGTGATGGCATTGGCGCCTGCAGCCACGTTGCGCAGACCGGCCTTCACCATGGCGTGGGCCAGAACGGTGGCGGTTGTGGTGCCGTCACCGGCGGCATCGTTGGTCTTGGAAGCGGCCTGACGGATCAGAGCAACACCGGTGTTCTCGATGTGATCTTCCAGCTCGATCTCTTTGGCGATGGTGACACCGTCATTGATGATCTGAGGGGAGCCGAACTTCTTCTCCAGCACCACGTTGCGACCCTTGGGGCCGAGGGTGACGGCAACGGATTCGGCAAGGATGTCGATGCCTTTCTCGAGAGCGCGACGCGCGTTCTCGTTGTAAATGATGCGCTTAGCCATGGGTGGCAAAAAATCAGAGAGGTAAAAAGTGAGGTCTTCGGATTCAGCGTGGTTCGGAGCATCACGCCGGATCGCGAAAGATCAATTCACGACGGCCAGGATGTCCTTCTCGGACAGCAGGACGTACTCATCACCACCGAGCTTGATGTCGGTACCGGCGTACTTGCTGTAGAGCACCTTGTCACCAACACCCACTTCGGGGGCCTGACGGCTTCCGTCGTCGTTGCGCTTGCCAGGGCCGACCTGGACAACTTCGCCCACCTGAGGTTTTTCCTTGGCGGTATCGGGAAGCAGGATGCCACCAGCGGTGGTCTCTTCAGAGGCAGACACCTTGATAAAGATGCGGTCTCCGAGGGGCTTGACGGTGGAGACGCTGAGGGAAACAGCAGCCATGGTTGATTGCAAAAGCAGGAACAAGGGCGCCGGGCGCCGCGCATCGACGCGGAGGCACCTGGCACTCAAGGTCGACGAGTGCCAACTTATGTGTCAGCTGTGACGTCAGGCCAGCACCTAAGCGTGCGGTTGACCGAACCGTGCTCAGCTGCCCTCTGCGGTGGTAAGGTTGCGCCGCTCAGGAAGGGAATGCCTCCAGAGCATTGGTTTGCTCCGTTCCCTCGAACTCTTCCTCTCTTATGGCTGCTGCTGCTACCGCCGGTACCAAGGGTGTTGTCCGTCAGGTAATCGGTCCGGTCCTGGACGTGGAATTTCCCGCCGGCAAGCTGCCCAAAATCCTGAATGCAATTCGGATTGAAGGCAAAAACACTGCTGGCGAAGACGTTGCTCTGACCGCAGAGGTGCAGCAGCTGCTTGGCGACCACCGCGTGCGTGCCGTCGCCATGAGCGGCACCGACGGTTTGGTTCGCGGCATGGAAGCCGTTGACACCGGCGCGGCCATCTCTGTGCCCGTTGGTGAAGCCACCCTCGGCCGCATCTTCAACGTGCTGGGCGAGCCTGTTGATGAGCAAGGTCCTGTCAACGCCACCGCTACGGCACCTATCCACCGCGACGCTCCCAAGCTCACCGAGCTGGAGACCAAGCCCAAGGTTTTTGAAACCGGCATCAAGGTGATCGACCTGCTGGCTCCCTACCGCCAAGGCGGCAAGGTGGGTCTGTTCGGCGGTGCCGGCGTCGGCAAGACCGTGTTGATTCAGGAACTGATCAACAACATCGCCAAAGAGCACGGCGGCGTGTCTGTGTTCGGTGGCGTGGGTGAGCGCACCCGTGAAGGCAACGACCTTTACGAAGAATTCAAGGAGTCCGGAGTGATCAACTCCGAGGACCTTTCGAAGTCGAAGGTGGCCCTCTGCTACGGCCAGATGAACGAGCCCCCCGGTGCACGCATGCGCGTGGGCCTGTCGGCTCTCACCATGGCTGAGCACTTCCGCGACGTGAACAAGCAGGACGTGCTGCTGTTCGTCGACAACATCTTCCGCTTCGTTCAGGCCGGCTCCGAGGTGTCCGCACTGCTGGGTCGCATGCCTTCTGCTGTGGGCTATCAGCCCACCCTGGGCACTGACGTGGGTGCGCTTCAGGAGCGTGTCGCCTCCACCGTGGAAGGCTCGATCACCTCGATTCAGGCCGTTTACGTTCCCGCTGACGACCTCACCGACCCCGCTCCTGCCACCACCTTTGCTCACCTCGACGCCACCACGGTGCTGAACCGTGCCTTGGCTTCCAAGGGCATTTACCCCGCTGTGGATCCCCTGGATTCCACCAGCACCATGCTCCAGCCCTCCGTTGTGGGTGATGAGCACTACCGCACTGCCCGTGCTGTGCAGTCCACCCTGCAGCGCTACAAGGAGCTTCAGGACATCATCGCCATTCTCGGCCTGGACGAACTGTCTGAAGATGATCGTCAGACCGTGGATCGTGCCCGCAAGATCGAGAAATTCCTCTCCCAGCCCTTCTTCGTGGCTGAAATCTTCACCGGCATGTCTGGTAAGTACGTGAAACTGGAAGAAACCATCGCTGGTTTCAACCAGATCCTTGCTGGCGAACTCGATCACCTGCCTGAGCAGGCCTTCTACCTGGTGGGCAACATCGAAGAGGCCAAGGCCAAGGCCGAGAAGATCAACGCAGAATCCAAGTGATGTTGACGGGGGCGTGATCCACGCCCCCATTCACTTGCCCTCTCTCGTCCGTTCTCCCCTGCGAACCAAGGTTCATGTCTCTCACCCTTCGCGTGCTGGCTCCAGACCAGAGCGTTTTTGATGGCACTGCTGATGAGGTGATCCTCCCCAGCACCACTGGCCAACTCGGCATCCTGCCCGGTCACGTTTCCCTCCTGGCTGCCCTCGATGTGGGTGTGCTTCGGGTGCGTAACAACAACGGCTGGCAATCCATCGCACTGATGGGTGGTTTTGCTGAAGTTGAAGCTGATGATGTCACCGTTTTGGTGAATGCGGCAGAGCTTGGCAGCGGCATCGACAGCAGCAAAGCTGAAGCGGAGCTGGAAAAGGCCAAGGCTGAAGTCACTCGACTCGAAGGGCAGGCTGCTTCTCCTGAAAAGGTCAAAGCTCAGCAGTCCTATGACCGTGCCCGAGCCCGTCTGCAAGCCAGCAAGTGATGCTGAGGCAACTCTGAATAACAACCTTGAACCGGAGGCTGCCTGCCTCCGGTTTTTTTTTGCTTTCAGGGTTGTCGAGACCAAGCTCGGTTCATCCAAAACCGATTCGAGAACAGTGAATCCGCACGTGGTGAAGCGCTCAGCAGACAAGCGCCCAGCGGTGGATAGACCAAGCATTGCCCGGGTGGACAAGAGCGATCCAGCCTTGAATTCCGAGGTCACAGACATGGACCCTGACCCCTGGGTAGGCACCAAAGGATGGGCACAAAAAAAGACCCGCCGAAGGCAGGTCTTGAAAAACAAATTGGAAACGCTCGATCAAGCGGTACCGCAGAAGGTGACATCGGGGAACTTGAGCTTGGCCTCATCGAGGCTTTTGCCTTTGCCCTCTTCCTGCCAGTAGTTGATCACCTCAGTGGCCTTGTTCAGCACCTCAACACGCTCGTTGTCGGTGATCCAGCTCTTGCCCTCGAGCTCGCTCTTAAGGGTTTCCCAGGCGTCTTCACGGGGCCAGAAGAAGTAGGCGGTGAGGGGGCTAGGACCGCCACCCACGATTTGGTCAACGGCCAATGCCACGTTGTCGGGCAGCCAGAGGATCTTCAGGAGGAAACGACCTTCGTCAGCCTTGGGGGTGTAGCCAGAAGGAACACCATCAGCATCAATGGTGGCGGATGCCAGAGCAGCACTGCCGCCGCGCATCACCGGACGGCCTTCCTTGGCCTCCTCAGAGCCGGCCTCAGGGGCGTCCTGGGGAGCCGAATCGGCTGCTGCTGCTGCGGTGGTGACCTCTTGGTCGACGGCAGCGCCTTCGGAAACCGTCATGGTGTCAGCGCTCAAGAATTCACGACAAACAACTAACCTACCAGCCGCTCAGCCCTGGACCCCCCTGGACCGCCCATCCACTCCGCCTCTCGGCCTGCTGCTCTTTGACATCGATGGGGTCATCCGTGATGTCGCAGGAAGTTATCGGCGTGCGCTGCAATCCACGGTGGAGCACTACAGCGGCTGGAGGCCCGATCCAGCCTGTATCGACGCCCTCAAGGGAGAAGGCAGCTGGAACAACGACTGGGATGCCAGTCTTGAGCTGTTACGGCGGCATCAGGCCAAGGATCCAGGCGTGAGCTTTTCCTTGCCCGAGCGTGAAGCTCTGGTCGACGTGTTCAGCGGCTTCTACTTCGGCAGCGATCCTGAAGGTGATCCCTCGGCCTGGGATGGCTACATCTGCGATGAACCCTTACTCGTCTCCCCCACATTCTTCAGCGACCTGAGTGCCCGGGGCCTGCGCTGGGGGTTCGTCAGTGGGGCAGAACCTCCATCGGCCCGTTTCCTACTGGCCAACCGACTGGGTCTCCATGAGGCGCCCTTGATCGCCATGGGAGATGCGCCCGACAAGCCCGACCCCAGCGGATTGCTGCGCATGGCGTCGAGCCTGCTGGGCCAACCCTTCTCTGCAGCCAGTCCAACCGTGGCCTACCTCGGCGACACGGTGGCCGATGTGCAGACGGTGATCCAGGCCAGGTCGCAGTGCCCGGACCAACGCTTTGTGAGCCTGGCGGTGGCGCCACCCCATCTGCAGTCTCCAGACCAAAAGGCAGCCCGAGACGACTACGAACAGCGGCTGCGTGAAGCAGGCGCTGACGTGATTCTTCCGGAAACGCGAGCAGCTCTCGACTGGGCAGCAACGTTGGGCTGATTAGCAGCACAACCACGCACCAGCACGACAACGTTGCTCAGCGTTCCATGTCAGCCGTCTCCTTGAGGGCCGCAGCTGTCAGCACCTCATGACCGCAGGCCATCTCATCGCAGGCGCGCACGGCCACATCGTCCTCAATGCGAATGCCGATCCCCTTCCAGCGATCGTCGATGGCGGGTTGCCCTTCAGGCACAGGAAGTCGATCACTCACATACAGACCGGGCTCCACCGTCAGAACCATGCCGGGATTGAGGGTCACCGGATGCTCGCCGAGCCGGTAAGCCCCCACATCGTGCACATCCAGCCCCAACCAATGGCCAGTGCGATGCATGTAGAGATGGCGATACGCACCTTGCTCAATCACCCCCTCCGCATCACCACTGAGCAAGCCCAGCTCCAGGAGGCCCTCCACCATCACCCTCAAGGCGGTGTTGTGGACATGTTCAGCAGTGCCGCCTGGCGACACAGCCTGAATCGCCGCCTTCTGGGCCTCGAGCACCAGTTCATACAGAGCACGCTGTTCACCGCTGAAGCGACCATTCACAGGGAAGGTGCGAGTGATGTCGCCGTTGTAGTAATCGCTGAGGGAGCAACCTGCGTCGATCAGCAGAAGATCGCCATCGCGAAGCACTGAACTGTTGGCGATGTAATGCAGCACACAAGCGTTGTCACCACCGGCAACAATCGAGCTGTAGGCAGGGCCGCGGGCATCCGATGCCAAAAAGTGCTGTTCGATCAGCGCTTGAATCTGCCGTTCGCCCATGCCAGGAACGGTGGCCTGACGGGCCAGCTCATGGGCTTCAGCAGAGATCCGGCAAGCCTCCCGCAAACGATCCAGCTCCGCAGGAGTTTTCTGCAGGCGGAGCCGATGAATCAATGGACAGGGAGCCACCAGTGCCAGGGCAGCGGATCCAGTGCGGGGCTGTCGCTCCAGCTGGGCAGCCCAGGCCTTCAGCACCAGCGGTTCAACCGTGGGGTGATGGCCGACGCGGAAGGCAATCCCCTCGGCCCCCTCTAGGTATTGAGGAAGCAGTTCAGGCAGATCCTCCAGAGGGTGCGCGACGTCGGCACCGAAATGCTCCAAGGCCCCCTCAACTCCCCAACGGCGGCCAGTCCAGACTTCAGCACCGGGCTCCCGGGGCTGAACAAACAGCACGTAGCGCTCCGCCTCCGGACGATGGGGAAGCAACAGAGCCACGGCGTCGGGCTCATCGAAACCCGTGAGATACCAAAAATCGCTGTTCTGACGAAACGGCCATTCGCAGTCAGCGTGGTGGGTCACCAAAGGCGCCGCCGGAATCACCGCTGCGGCCCCACCCAAGAGGTCAAACAGCCGCTGACGTCGCTCTGCATGGAAGTGCTGATCGATCACGGCAGAGACAGGGCGACGGGGTTCCGCCAGGATGGCAGGCAAAGCTTCCGGCCATGAGCTCCGATCTGCTGATCCTGCTGTTGATGGTGATCGTGGTGCTGGCCGGATCCGCCCTCTGTTCTGGAGTCGAGGCGGCCCTGCTGTCTGTGAACCCCGTGCGTCTGCACGAACTCGCCAATCGCAGCAAACCCGTGGCCGGGGCCCGCACCCTCGCCAAGCTGCGTCATCGGCTCGGACGCACCCTTTCGGTGCTGGTGATTGCCAACAACGCCTTCAATATTTTCGGCAGCATGATGCTGGGTGGCTATGCCGCCTGGGTGTTCAAAAAGCACGCGTTCGGCGAAATCGCCTTACCCCTGTTCTCCATCGCCCTCACGGTGCTGGTGATCCTGCTGGGGGAAATCCTCCCCAAAGCGCTCGGAACGCGATTGGCTTTGCCTGTCGCCTTGAGCAGTGCCCCAATCCTCCAGGCCTTGGGGGTGGTGATGCGCCCCCTGGTGCTGTTGCTGGAACGGTTGCTTCCTGCCCTCACGGAAGAAAACGAAATCAGTACTGACGAAAACGAGATCCGACTGCTGGCAAGGCTCGGATCCCAGAAGGGGCAAATCGAGGCTGATGAGGCCGCCATGATTGCCAAGGTGTTTCAGCTCAATGACCTGACGGCCCGGGAACTGATGACGCCACGGGTGGCAGCCCCCACCCTGGCGGGAAGCGCAAGCCTCCATCAGTTGCGCCAACAGCTGGTCGACAACACCTCCCCCTGGTGGGTGGTGTTGGGCAAAGAGGTGGACAACGTTCTGGGCGTGGCCAGCCGCGAAAACCTGCTGACCGCCCTCCTCGAACACAAAGGCCACCTCACGGCCCTCGATCTGGCCGAACCCGTGGAATTCGTTCCCGAAATGATCCGAGTCGACCGACTGCTCACAAGCTTTCGTCGCGATAACAGTGGCGTGCGGGTGGTGGTGGATGAATTTGGCGGCTTCGTGGGTGTGATCGGTGCCGAAGCAGTGCTGGCGGTGCTGGCCGGGTGGTGGCGGAAATCGGCGACGCCGGGAGGCAGCCCTTGACGGCCACAGCGAACCCGACGCATTCCAGTGCCTTACGCCAGGGCCTGCACGGATTGGAGCAATGGCGCGATGGCCTGCAGCTCAGTGGCCGTGAAACCAGCCTGCTGGCAGGCAGCCTTGCCAGCCTTGATCGCCAACTGCAACGGCTGCGGAAGCTGGAGCTGCGAGTGGCCGTGTTTGGGCGCGTGGGCGTGGGCAAATCGAGCCTCGTGAATGCCCTCGTCGGCCAAGAGCTCATGCCAACGGACGTGGCCCATGGCTGCACCCGTCGACAGCAAGCGGTTGCTTGGCCCCACCCGATCGCAGGATTGACGTCCGTTGCACTAGTCGACACCCCCGGAATTGATGAGGTCTCCGCCGCGGCCCGAGCCCGTCTGGCCGCGCGCGTGGCCCTGCACGCCGACTTGGTGCTGCTGGTGCTGGATGCAGACATCAGTCGGGTGGAATTGGATGCTCTCAACACGCTGGTGGCCAGCGGGAAACCCGTGCTGACGGTGCTCAACCGCAGCGATTGCTGGGCAGAGAAAGACCGCTCAGCACTACTCGTCAGCATTCGCCGTCGCATTCGCCGCCATTGCCAGGGCACAAGCGGTCTTCACCTGCAAGCCCCCCTTGCCGTCGCGGCAGCGCCTCGACAGGCCACGCAACTCAGCGATGGCCGCGTCCGCAGCGAAGTGCAAACCTCCCGGATCGACGCCCTCAGCCAAACCCTGCATCAGCTACTCAGCAGCCAGGGCGAAGCGCTGCTCACCCTCAATGCGCTGCGCCAAGCCGAACGGGTTCAACACCAGATTGAAAAGGGCCGGCTGCAGCGCCGACGCCAGGATGCGCAATCGATGATCGGCCGATTTGCGGCGATCAAAGCCACCGGTGTTGCGGTGAATCCGCTTGTCTTGCTGGACCTCGCAGGGGGGATGGCCTGTGACACCGCGCTCGTGATGCAGCTTTGCCAGCTCTACGACCTCCCCATGGGGGGACCGGCAGCACGTCAATTGCTCCAGCGCCTCTCTGGCCATAACGCCCTGCTCGGCGGGGCACAGCTGGGGATTCAGGCGATGCTGAGCGGCGTGCGTCAACTCTTGGTGGCGGCGGCGCCGTTCACGGCTGGACTGAGCCTGGCGCCCGCGGCACCGGTGGCCATCGCCCAAGCCGCCCTCGCCGTCCACACCACCCGCCGCACTGGCCGCCTCACAGCCCGATGGTTGCTGGAGCAACGGGGGCGAGGACGCCGCAGTCAACCCGTGCCCTCATCTCTGTTGCGGCGCCTCAGCAGCAGCGACCAGAGCCTGCACCGCCTGGCGGAAGATTGGCCGCATCATCCCCATGCCCAGGGTTGGGCGGATGTCTTGCCATGACCTCCATTGCCCTGCTCGGCACCAGTGCCGACCCGCCCACCTGCGGCCACCAGGTCCTTCTGGAGCAGCTGTTACTCCATTACGACCAGGTGGTGACCTGGGCCAGCGATAACCCGTCCAAGCAGCACGGGTTGCCGCTGCATCAACGCTGCGACCTGCTGCAGGCTCTCGTGGATGCCATCCATGATTCCCGCCTTGAGCTAGTGCAAACGCTGAGCAGTCCCTGGGCCATCCGCACCCTGGAGCTCGCCGAAGCACGCTGGCCGAACCAAAGGCTGCACTTTGTGGTGGGCAGTGATCTGGTGGATCAGATCCTGCGCTGGAAAGACTCCGACGCGCTGCTGCAACGCTGCCGCCTCGTGGTGGTCCCCCGCCAGGGATGGCCCCTCCATCCCGAAGCGTTGAAGCCACTCCAGGCCCAGGGAGCTCGTATCGACGTGCTGCCCTTAGCGGTTCCCGGAACCGCCAGTTCCAGCGCCCGTCGTGATCACGACAGCACCCAGGTCCCAGCAGCACTGAGGCCCCTACTTCAACAGCACGGGTTCTACGGTTTTAAAGCCACTCCTGATTCGGCCGCCCCCTAAAGGTTCATGCGCATCGCCCTGGCCCAGCTCAACCCCCTGGTCGGCGACCTGGTCGGCAACGCAGAGCGCATCTTGGAGGCCTGCCATCAGGCCCATCAACAGCAGGCTGATCTGGTGGTCACACCGGAGCTGGCGCTCTGGGGCTATCCCCCCCGCGATCTGCTGCTCAGCAGCACCCGGGTTTCCCAACAGCAGAGCGTGATGGACACGCTGAGCCAAAAACTGGCCAGGATCTCCGCAGACCTGGGGGTTCTTGTTGGCCTAGTGGAGCCCACCCCTGATGGCCAGCATCCCCGCCTGTTCAATGCCATCGCCCTGATCCGCCACGGCCGGTGGCAAATGGTGGGCCGCAAGCAACTGCTGCCCAGTTACGACGTCTTCGACGAAACCCGCTACTTCCGCGCTGCGGAAGGCCCCTCCAGCCTGGTCTTCCCAGTCGCCGACCGCGATTGGCGACTGGGACTCACCCTCTGCGAGGACCTCTGGGTCGATCCCAACCTGCATGACCAACGGCTATGCGGCCCCGACCCGATTGCAGCCCTCGAGCCCCAAGGCTGCGATCTACTCCTCAACCTCTCGGCATCGCCTTTCGGTCGCGAAAAAACGGGCGTGCGCCATCAATTGGCACAGCAAGCGGCACGTCGTCTTGCCTGCCCTGTGGTGTACGTGAACCAGGTGGGAGGCAATGACGAACTGGTCTTTGATGGCGCCAGCTTTGTCGCCCTGCCCGACGGCCACCCCCAAGGGGGCCTGGCCTTGGAACTCCCCAGTTGCACGGAAGCTGTTGCCGTGTGGGATACAAAGGAGCAAGCCGGAGCGAGTCGGGCGCCAACGCTCACGTCCCGACCGATTGAAGAAGCGCTCTTCCGCACCCTGGTGCTTGGAGTCCGCGACTACGCCGGCAAGTGTGGTTTCAAGCAAGCGTTGCTCGGCCTAAGCGGTGGCATCGATTCAGCCCTCGTGGCCGTGATCGCCGCCGCTGCCCTTGGAGGGGATCACGTCCAGGGATTGCTGATGCCATCACCCTGGAGTTCTCAGGGATCCATTGTCGATGCCGCAGCCCTCGCGGAACGCCTGGGGCTCAGCACCCACACCGTGCCGATCGCACCGCTGATGGAGGGCTATGACACCACCCTCATACCAGTGCTGTCTGGAGCTCCCACGAATGTGACCGCCGAGAACCTGCAATCGCGGATTCGCGGCACCTTGCTGATGGCGGTGGCCAATCAACAGGGGCAGCTCCTGCTCTCCACGGGCAATAAATCGGAATTGGCCGTGGGCTACTGCACCCTTTACGGCGACATGAACGGCGGGCTCGCCGTCATTGGCGACCTCTACAAATCCACTGTTTTCTCCCTGTGCGATTGGCTCGACAGCCCTGCCTCGAGAGGCTGTCGCCAGGAGCTGGGTCTGCCGCTGGAGGGAGAGCTGGTGGGCCAGGAAATCCGCGAAAAACCCCCAAGCGCTGAACTCCGCCCCGACCAGAAAGACAGTGATTCCCTGCCGGACTACGGCGTTCTGGATCCTTTGCTCAAAGATCTGATCGAAGGGCGCTGTGGGAGAGATCAATTATTGGAGCGTGGTCATCCAGCTGCAGAGGTTGATCGGGTGCAACGCCTCGTGCAGCGGTCTGAGTTCAAACGCCGTCAGGCAGCCCCCTTACTGAAGGTGAGCAACCAAGCATTTGGTTCGGGATGGAGGCTGCCGATCGCAGCGGGCTGAGCCAAATTGAAGACAATTCCCGGCAACCATGGCCCACTCCGTTCTCACGGCGCCAATGGCCACCATCGGCGTTCCGAGCGAAATCAAGGTTGATGAGCAGCGGGTTGCTCTCACACCCGATGCGGTGCGAGAGCTGGTGACCCAAGGACTTGAAGTGCGCGTGCAAAGCGGTGCCGGCTCCGGAGCCGGCATCGATGATCAGGCCTTCACTGCGGCAGGGGCACGTGTGGTGACACGCGAAGAAGCCTGGGCTGCCCATCTGGTGGTGAAGGTGAAGGAGCCTCAACCGGAGGAATTTGCCTTCCTTCGCGATGACATGGTGCTGTTCACCTATCTGCATCTGGCGGCCTACCCGAAGGTGGGAGAAGCCCTGCTGGATGCCGGCACCACAGGCGTGGCCTACGAAACCGTCCAGCTGGAAAACGGCAGCCTGCCCTTGCTCGCACCAATGAGCGAAATCGCTGGGCGTCTGGCGGCCCAGGTTGGGGCCCACCTGCTTGAGCAACCCCACGGAGGACGCGGTGTGCTCATGGGGGGCTGCACCGGAGTTCGGCCGGCCCGTGTTGTCGTGCTTGGCGCTGGCACCGTGGGGTGGAACGCCGCACGCCTGGCAGCAGCCATGGATGCGGAAGTGATGCTCTTGGATCACTCCCCCGAAAAGCTGCGCAGCCTCGAAGCCGCCCGACGGGGTCGATTGATGAGCGTGGTGAGCAGCCGAGGCCTTCTGGAACGACTGGTACCCAGTGCCGATCTACTGATTGGAGCAGTGCTCACCCCCGGTGGACGGGCACCAACCCTGGTGGATGAGTCGCTGGTGAAAGCCATGAAGCCGAGGTCGGTGATCGTGGATGTGGCGATTGACCAGGGGGGCTGTGTGGCCACAAGCCAAGAGACCACCCACACCAATCCCACCGTGTCGATCCATGGGGTGCAGCACTACGCCGTCGGGAACATGCCCGGGGCCGTGCCCTTCACATCCACCGAAGCCTTGGTGAGCGTCACCTTGCCCTACATCCTGGGCATTGCGGGGCGCGGCCTGGAAGAAGCCGTCACCGAGCGACCGGAATTACTTTCTGGCCTCAATACGGTGCAGGGAGCGGTGTGCCACCCCGGGGTGGCCAAAGCCCTGGGCGTTCAGCCTCGCCACCCCATGGCCTGCCTGCGGTGAGGCATAAAGGCACGTAACTGATACGCAATTAACGCCATCACATGTCAGTCAAGGGCGCGAATGTAGAGCCATTCGCCAGTGGGGTTCCCATCGCGACGCTGGAACAACGAGGTTTCCTGCAGGCTTCCACGCTGATTTAAGGCCTGATAACGGGCAACGAAACAAACCGTTCCCTCAACCTCATCATCGCGACCCCGCTCCACACGGATGATCTCCAAGCCCAACCA
>JAAZVJ010000155.1 GCA_018623675.1 Synechococcus sp. HW_metabat.54
GAGACGGTTGAGGTCGTGTGGGCGCTGGGGACCATTCGGACGCACGGACGTCCAGAGGTGACGGACGTTGTGCATTTGCCCTTCGTTCAACTGGGTCTCAATCCAGCTGACGTAATGGGCGTGATCCCTGAACAGGGGCACAGACGTTGGTGTCAGTGGGAACTGCAGCCATCGTTGGGAATGGGCACCGGTGAGCTCCCCCCCCAGGAAGGGAGAACTGGCACTCAACGCAAGGAGCAGTGCTGCTTCGCAGCGCACGAGTCGCAGGGCCCTGAACAGAGGTTCATTGCCGCTGATGCCCACGTTGATGTGGATGCTGGCTGTCACCACCCGTGTGCCGTAGGTCGCCTCAATCAGGCTGTGGTACGGATTGGCTGGATCGGATCGTTCAAACCGTGATGGATCTCCGAGGCTGAGGGTGCTGCCTGGGAGCAGGGTGAGTGAGCGTTCCGCCAGCCAGGCACGCAGTTGGCGTCTGGGAGCCAGCAGTGCCTCTTTCAGAGGGGCGTAGTGCGCTTCCGGTGCGGTGATGTACTCGAGGTTGCGGTGATCAGGCTCGGTGACGAAACCATCCAGCGCTTGCGCTGCTTCCACCGCGATGCCCACGTTCTCGCCTTGAGGGCTGCCCGTGAATAACTCGATTTCAAAGCCCTTCAACAGCAGGGAGGCCGTCATGTTGACGGGGCCTCAAGGCAGGCCAACGCAGTGAGCATTCCCTTGGCTTTGTTCAACGTTTCTTGGTACTCAGCCTCCGGCTTGGAGTCGGCCACAACCCCTGCCCCGGCTTGGACCTGAACACGCCAGCCCCCCTCATCATGGGGGCTCACCACCATGGTGCGAATGGTGATGGCGGTGTTGAGTGCGCCTGCCAGATCCACAGATCCGTACACGCCGGAGTAAGGACCGCGGGCATCGGGTTCCAGGGCATTGATGAGTTGCATGGCCCTGATTTTTGGTGCGCCACTCACCGTGCCTGCAGGGAATGAGGCCATCAGCAGATCCCACACATCGTGATCGTCGGCCAAGCGACCTTCCACCTGGCTCACGATGTGCATCACGTGGGAATAGCGCTCGATCACCATCAGGTCTTTGACCTCCACTGTTCCGGGCTGACAGACCCTGCCGAGGTCGTTGCGACCCAGATCGACCAACATCACGTGTTCCGCCCGTTCCTTTGGATCGGCCAGCAAGTCGGCCTCGAGATCTCGATCTTCCTGGTCAGTTTGTCCCCGTGGGCGCGTCCCGGCGATCGGCCGCAGGCTGGCTTGCACCCCGTCTGCGACTGGATCGGCCTTCACCATCACTTCGGGGCTTGATCCGATCAGCTGCCAGTCTCCGAAGTCGAAAAAGGCCATGTATGGGGATGGATTCACCATCCGCAGGCTGCGGTAAAGCTCAAGTGGGCTGTGCTCCACCCTGGTTTCCAGTCGTTGGCTCAGCACCAGTTGGAACACATCACCGGCGGCGATGTGTTCACGGCCCGTTTCCACGGCCGCCTCAAAGTCTTCCCGGCTGCGGTTGCTGACGGTGTTTGGCGTGCTTTGGGTGTTGGGCTGCCACTGCAGGGGTGCCATGGTCGGCAGGGGAGCCGCCATCCGGGACTCGAGGGAGGCAATGCGCTCCATGGCATCGTTCCAAACCGCATCTGGGGATTGCGGCTCACTGCCAGTGAGGTCGCCGTAGGCCACTGCCGTGATCAGGCGTTTGACCTGATCGAAGATCAGAACGCTGTCCATCAGCATCCAGACGCCGTCCGGCGGACCATTTTCTGGAACGGCGTGGGTTGGAACTGAGGGTTCGATCCAGCGGATGAGTTCATAACTCCAAACGCCGAACAGCTGGCCAATGGAGGGAAGACCTTGGAGGCGACCAGGGGTGTAGGGCGCCAAGCAAGCCCTCAGAACATCGAAGGGATTTCCTTCCAGCTGTTCATGGCGGCCATCACGCCAAACCCTTTCGACCTGATCGTTGCGGACCGTCAAGGTCCAAAGGGGGTCACATGCCACCACGCTGTAGCGGCCGAGGGTTTCTCCGCCCTCAACGGATTCCAGCAAAACCCCTGGAGGGCGTCCTTCTCCCACCTTGAGCCATGTGGTGAGAGGAGTCTCAAGATCTGCAGGCCAACTGCGAGCCACGGGAATAAACGTGGCGCCAGTGGCTACAGCCTCAAGAAAGGCGGCGCGGTCAGGGCTGAGCATGGGGGGATTGTCGCAGCCCTAACCGACACTTGTCGACGGGATCAGGCGTCGAAGGTGTTCCGACCGGAGAACTTGATGTTGGCGGGGTTGGTGTTCTGCCCGATCCGGCGAGGATTGTGGCCAACCATCTGGCGCCCTTCGTTGACCTTCTCAGGGAAGACGCCATCGCTGGGATGGAGGAACTCGGTGTCACCACCGGGGAAGATCCGGTAGATCTTGTAGTCCTCGATCCGGGGCTTGAACTTGGTGCGGAGCTGGGTGCCCAAGGCCAGGCACTGCTCTTTACGGGCGAAATACATGATGTTTTCGCCTTGATTCATCATCGCCGCACCACCGGTGGGCAGCTCAAAAGCCTGGGCTGAGGAGCTGTTCCAGGTGATGGCGTACTTCTCTTCGGTCTCCGCGGCGTTCAGAAGTCCACCGGTGCTGCCAATGAACTGGGGGAGCTGACCGTTCAACGCCGTTGCTGTCATGGCTGTCCTCGAAAAATCGGCATGCCGTTACGGCTGGAAAGTAGCACCGTGATTCGGCTCTGATCCCCTGTCCCGTCAGCAAGCTTCACACCCGTCAACATTGTTAGGCAACGGGAAAGAACACCGTGAGGCCCCGGTCGCGTTGTTGGATCAGGCGTCCCCCCAAGCTCGCGAGTAAACGACGGGTAGCTCCTTGACTGAGCTGGAGGCTGCCGGTGCCTGGATTCCAGCTCAGGACAGGCCCAAGCTCAGCGGTCCGTTCCATCTCCTTGGCCGAGGGGTGGTTGTTGTCCACATGGCTGCGCAGATGCAGTTTCAGGCGTGCACCTGCTGGACGCAGTTGCAGGAGAAGCTGCGCGCCTTCGGGTAGGCCGCGGCTGCTGCGATCCACCAGCCCGCCGAGCATGGGTTCTAGGCGTCCTGGATCACTCAGCACGGGAGGAAGGTTTGGACTGAGATCCATGTTCAAGGTGATTCCTCGCCGGAGCAGTTGTTGTTCCCAGCCCGGGGCCAGATTTTCGAGCATGCGGCCGAGATCCGTTCGGGCCAGCCCCGCCGGGCTGTCGGGTTGTCGTTGCAGCTCGGCGGCATGGAAGATCAGCCCGAAACGATCAATCTGCTCTGTGCATTCGCTGTCGATTTGCTGGAGCCGGTTCAGCACAACGGCTGGCAGATCCTTGCGCCGGAGTAAGGATCGAATCAGGGTGCGAATGGTGGCCAAGGGGGTGCGCACCTCGTGGGTCAATGCCTCGAGGAGGGAGAGTTCCGCTTCTGCGCGGTCGTTGTTGGGGCTTGTCGACTCCACTGCTCTTGGGGTTTGCAGCGTGAGGCTGGGAGCCATACAGGCCAGGCGCTCCGCGACACCAGGCCAGAACCGTTCTCCGAACCGTTCGCTGCTCTCGAAGCTGCCGAGGCTGGCGATCGCCTGGCGTAGGGCAACGGCCTGTTCCGGTGCCTGCTCTTGCAGGCGCAGATCCAGAAGGGTGAGCAGAGCCCCGAGGGTTTCTGGATCAGAACGCATCAAGAGCTGACGCTGATTGCTGGGGCCGTGGAGGGCGAGTGCCACCTGGCGTTGCGCGGTGATCACGA
>JAAZVJ010000156.1 GCA_018623675.1 Synechococcus sp. HW_metabat.54
CAGCACCTGATTAATGGCGACCCGCCAAGACGATGACCAGGGCCCGAGATCCAAGGTCTTCCACAGCTCAAGGGCCGTCAAGGTGTCGGCAGGGGAGACCGGTATCCGTCGTTCACCCCAACCGGCCTGATCACGCAGAGAAGCGAACAGCAACACCCTCACGAAACCCTGATCGTTGTCCCCCATCCGCTACTCCAGACCATCCGAGTTGGTTTTAGCGTCACGGTCAGCCACACCCACCGGCCCTGACTCTTCAAATCGCTCTGCTTACCGTGTCAGATCGCCGCACCTTGGCGGATGACCCCAGCGGCGACTGCCTGGAAGACAGGCTGAAAACAGCCGGGCATCAGCTGCAAGATCGAGCCATCTGCCCCGATGACCGCTATCAAGTGCGCGCTGTCGTGAGTCGCTGGATCGCTGATGAAACCATCGATGTGGTGATCACCAGCGGCGGCACAGGGCTGACCGGACGCGATGGAACCCCGGAAGCCATCTCGCCCTTACTCGATAAACGCATTGAAGGCTTCGGAGAACTGTTTCGCGTTCTGTCCTTCGACACCATCGGCACGAGCACCCTTCAGAGTCGCTGCCTCGCAGGGGTCGCCAATGGAACAATCGTGTTTGTGCTGCCAGGATCCCTTGATGCCGTGCAAACAGCCTGGGACAGGCTGATTCAGGCCCAACTGAATGTCGAAACCCGCCCCTGCAATTTGGTGCAACTGATGCCTCGGCTCAAGGAGCCGATCGACAAGCCAGCGACCCCCTAGAAGGGAATCGGCATGGTCACGGCCGCAGGATCAGGTGCACAGGCCGAGATGCGCTGATTCACGACTTCACCCACCACCACAATCGACGGTGAGGCGAAAGCCTGCGCCCGTGCTTCAGACGCCACGGACTCCAAGGTGGACGTCAAACAACGTTGTCCAGCCACGGTGCCCTGCTGAATCAGCGCCACGGGTGTCGTTGCAGCCAAACCACCTTCCATCAGCTCCTCCGCAATGCGAGGGAGGTTGTGCAGACCCATGTAAATAACGAGTCCATCACTGGCGGTGGCCAATGCGCGCCAATCCACGGAAGGGCGACGTTTATCGATTTCCTCATGCCCGGTCACAAAGGTGACGGAAGAACCCGCACGGCGATGGGTCACAGGGATGCCCGCATAAGCAGGAGCTGCAATCCCCGATGTCACCCCTGGCACCACCTCGACAGCCACCCCTTTTGACGTGAGATGGGCAGCCTCTTCTCCCCCTCGTCCAAACAAGAAGGGGTCGCCACCCTTCAAGCGAACAACGCAACGGTGACGTTGGGCCAACTCCACAAGCACCGCGTTGGTGCTGGGTTGCGGCACGGAATGGTGGCCGCGTCGCTTGCCAACAAAATGGCGTTCACACGTTTCCGGCACGAGATCCAACACTTCTCTCGGCACCAGGGAGTCGTAAACCAGCGCATCACAGGCACCGAGTAAGCGGTGGGCCTTGAGCGTGAGCAATTCGGGGTCTCCTGGTCCAGCACCCACGAGATACACCGTTCCCGAAGCTGCGCCCTGAGAGGAAACGGTGTCCGCAGCGGAATCAGTCACGAGAGATGAGAGAGCAAGGAAATCAGACTGGAGCGCAACTGCTGGTCATCGAGCAGCGACGGCAATCCACCAGCCTGCCGCAACGTCTCCGCCATGCGGTTCGGAGCGAGGGCGAGAGGGAGCGGACAGGCGGAAGGATGCTGCTTAAGGTGCGCCTCCCAGGTATCAGCCGACACCAATTTGCAACCCAATTGCCCTTCCAAAAGCGACAAATAGCGACTGGGCAAACCAGAGCGAAGAGGGTGGTGCACCACCACAACGTCTTGACCGCACCCCTGACTGGTTGCGATCCAGCCCCGAAGGATCTGCCACCACAAAGGCCATGCACCCAAAAACGGCACCATCGTGACCTCGCCACCCTCATGCCGCATGCGAGCACGAATCTGGGGGAGATCTGAACAAGCGTGGGTGCCAGGCAGCAACAACAGGGGCATTAACCAGTAGCTGGTGCCGGACTCTGTGGGGAGGGGGTCTGCAGTCAACGCCTCCACCTCAACGGGAGCCTGACGCTCAACTGCAAGGTCGTCTGCGAAAGCGAGCAGACAAGCTGGAATTTCACCGCCACTGCGACCGTGCACCACGAGCCGAAGCACGGAAGAACGCGGTGGCGACGAACACAGAAATGCCGGCTTCCGTAACAACCGCCACGGATGCTCAGCCCCTTGAGCTGGTGAAGTCTGCGAAGTCTTAGCCATTACGGTCTGCATCATGACGAGTCAGCGACGCCGCCCGGAGCAGACCCAGCGACGCCTGGCAATCCAAGCCAGTTCCAGACGCAGCCGCACGACGACAGCCAACAGGGCCCGGGACAACAACTGGGATCAAGAGAACCTTCAAAGCGCGTACGAGGAAGAGCGCTCCTACGAGCCTTTCACAAGCGAGCGCTACGCAACTGACGCACAACAGAACGATTGGCCTCGTGAGCATCAGTTCAGAGATGAACGCTATTCAGAGCCGGGTCACGATCGACTCCGAAACAGATTCATCGATGCTGACGACGGGCATTCCCAAGAAGCCCATCAAGACAGCGACGAGCACTACCGCGAAGACCGGTATCGCCAAGATCAGTACAGCGAAAGCCGGTATCGCGACAACCCCTACCGCCAAGACCGCATCCAAGAGGGTTTTGAAGCCGACCGCTATGGCTATGGCAGCCATGACCACCAAGACTCCTGGGAAAGACGGGAGTCCTACGGACAACCACGCGGACGCTCCGAACTCGACAAAGACCTGGAGGCCATGGGCAAGGTTTGGTCGATGATCCGCCAAGGAGCTGTGCGCATGCTCGGCGAAGTGGGCCGTCAGTACTGAATCAAAGCAAGATCAAGCCCCTTCAACGGCAACGCAGAAAACACGCGCAATCTCCGTAGCAACCAACACCAAAAACAGCCACATTCCAAACGCTTTCGGTTCCATCCGCTACCGAAAGCATGCATCACGAATCGCTAAACAACAGCAATCGGCGCTCCCTTCGTTTTGAGGTGCCGCAGCAGTCGACGGAAGCGACGCTTCTTCAATCGTTCCGTCACCCCCGCGAATCATCCGTACCCATCACCTCAACGCGACCATGACCAGCAGCGCACCCTCTAGGCCGTATCTCGAAGGACGAAAGCTCAACAAAATCGAGCAAAACAAGGCTGCAAAAGACGGCCTGCTGGTGGGAAGCGAGATCGAGAAATTTGCAGAGATGGGGTGGGAACAGGTCGATGAAACCGATCTGCAACTGCGCCTCAAGTGGTACGGGATGTTTTGGCGGCCCAAAACACCAGGCAAATTCATGCTTCGCCTGAGAATTCCCAATGGAATCATCAATGCTCAACAGCTGCGGGTCGTGGGCTCCATCGTTGAGCGCTACGGCGAAAATGGAAGTTGCGACATCACAACCCGCCAAAACCTTCAGGTTCGTGGCGTTCTGCTCAACGACCTTCCTGAAATCCTCAAACGCCTGAAAGAAGCGGGATTGAGCACCATTCAGTCGGGTTTTGACAATCCACGGAACGTCACCGGCAACCCTCTCGCTGGAATTGATCCGCAAGAGATTGTGGATACCAGGCCATTCACGAACGAGCTCAACGATTTCCTCACCAACAATTCCGAGGGGAATCCCGAGTATTCCAACCTGCCCAGGAAGTGGAACACCGCCGTTGCGGGCTCCAAAGACAACTTCCTGCTCCACAA
>JAAZVJ010000157.1 GCA_018623675.1 Synechococcus sp. HW_metabat.54
GCTTCGCATGCTTCTCCTCGAAGGCCGCACGCCTCAGCAGTTGCAGCGCACTCTTTGCTGGGAACGGCTCAACACCTTGCATCATTCTCTCCCACGCCGCTACAAGTCTCCCGATCATTTGGCCGTGCTTTATCAGCGTCAGCTTGACGATCAACGTGCTAAGGCGGCTGTCGATTCCGGTGCGACTCGTGCCTGAATGGTTGAGCTTTTTTTGTGAGTTCTCAACCAAAGTGTGAGCCCCTTCGCTGATGCTTAGTGGCGAGGTGAGGTCTTGGCGCGTCGGCGTTGCTTGGTTTTCATCGGTGCCGGAGCCATCCGTTGGTAAAGCGTTTCTGGATGTAGAAATTGCAAGGGCATTGCTTGGTGCAGTCGTCGCAAGCGTTGCCAGCACACGGAATCTTGGGCTTCTGTAAGGCTGGCTCCATCGAGTACCAGAAGTTGAAGAGCTTTGAGGTAGATGCTGTGTGTGTCTCTCAGTTCCGGCAGGCTCAGTTCTGAGGTGAATGTGGTGGGATTTTTCATGCTTAAGCTCCTGCTTGGGCTAGAAGGGCGTAAGCGCTGAGTAGGGGAGAGGCCTGTGGCTTCAGTTCGGTGCTGATGCGTTCATCGCCTTGATTCCCTTCAAGGATCATCCGGCTCCCGATCATCACCAGCTGAAAAGTCCACGTATCGATCGCAAAGGTCATGCGATTCACCAATCCAACAACAAGGCGTTTCAGCCTTCAATGACCTTGCTGGTTGGGGTTCAGTCTTGTCAGCACCCATTTGGGGACACTTGTTTGTCTTGATGATGGAACTGCTTAAGTAGTGCCATGGGCGACTCCGCCAGCCGAGAGAAGATCGAGCAGGAACTGGCTCGGGCTAAGCACCTGGGGCGCTGGCTGTCGGACGAGGAGTTGGCTGCTGAAGCTCAAGAAGAGGCTCAGCGATTGGCTTTGGAGGAGCAACAGAGATCACGTCGCACACGCCTCATGGTGCTCACCGTTGTTTGTGTGCTGATTCCACCGCTGTGGCCTCTGGCTCTTGCATTGACGCTGTATTTGCTGTTTCCACGCACCAGTACTCGTCTGTTCTTCGCTGCCGGGATTGGAGCGATTGTGGTGGGGATTGGCGCTTTGGGGCTTTCGATCGGGTTGTTGATCTGGCTGCTGTCGCTGCTGTCCTGAGGGGTCTGGCGCCGGCCCGCTTCAGAGGGCATGGTGGGTGCCCAAGAGATGCTGAAGATGAGCTGGCATGAGCTCGAGCGCCTGGTCAGTGATGTGGAGAGCGACTCAGTGATCCGCCGGGCGATGAAGTGTTGTCGTTCGCGCCATGAATTCGTTCTGGCTGCGCGGCGTTTGGGTTACCGGATCACTCGGGTGGATCTGCAAATGGCTTTTGAGGAAGATCAGCGGGAGCGGAGGTTGATGGATGACCAGCTCTTCTGCGCTGAGCTCTGAGATAACACTCTTCGTCTGGGGTGTTGGGTCGCTGAAGAATTGCATTGCGATGGGGGAAGCGCCCAAAACGTTGGATCAATCCGTGATGACGACGGGCCACCGCTGCGGTGGCAGGGTCTGCGTAATGCGCCATCAGTTCCATTGCTTTGCATTGGTCTGAAAGTGCTTCGCTGTGGAGTAACGGCATCAACCAAAACTGCCGTCGCACTCGGAGTGGCTCCTGATCAATCCACCCGTTCTGAACAGCATCGAGGCTGAGGATCACGGCCTTCGCGTCTCCTTCGTAAGCCTGCGCCGATCCTCTCCAGACGTGCCGACTGAGTTGATCCAGCAACAACACGAGAGCGAGAGATTTGTGAGGGTCGTGGGCCCAGTGATCAAGGTCTCCCCGTTGGGCCAGATGGCAGCAGCTGCCGAAGCGTTCGCGAATGCACTGGTCAAAACGGTCGCTTTGGCGAAACCACTGTTTGGGTTTTGTCGCTTCAAACCAAAAGCAGAGGATTGCTTTGGCATCGCATGGATGCGGAGCAGAGCTGGGGGTGTCCATATCGATTGTTCGGACCTCTACTGAGAGTTGATCACTCGCAAGCCAGCGGTCGGCAGAATGCAGATCTGGTGACGGAGACCGTGACGGTGATGGTGGTGCGAATTCTGCGTTGGCTTGTGGGAGCTGTTTGTGTGTTGGCCTTGTGGGTCGGGGCTGGCCCTATCACTCCTGCTTGGGCTGCTGACCTGAAGCTGACCAACATTGATCTGGCCCCCTGTGATCAGGCTGATCCTGGTGCTCAACCGGGTCCCAATAGTGACCCTCGCCGTTCTGGTGTGACGCGAACGGCTGGTGCCAGTTGTTTTGTGCTCAGCGGTGAGGTGAATAATCCCGGCCGCAAAACCGTGTACGACACCGATGTGTATGCCCGGATTCTGGATGCCAGCGGTGAGCCGGTGCTGCAGAACCGCACGCGGGTTGGCTCCATTGGTGATGTCGACTCTGGTGTTCACCCGTTTGCTTTGCGACTGGCAGTTCCCGCCGGAACCCCAGGACCGTTCGAAGTCTCGAATCCTCGGGCGCGTGGTTTTGGAGCCCCTGTACGCACTCGCGCAGGTGACGACGACGAACTTTTGCCTCTTGAACAGCAAGTGGTTGACGTGGAAGACCCTGGCGCAAGCTTCTGAACTTCATTGACGAAGGCGTTTTGGCGTTGCCTCTGATTCGCTGCGTGCACTCGCTCAAGCTCTGCGTAAGCAAAACTGTTTGCCTGAAGGGGGCGCATCCTCAAAAGCTGGCTCACAGAGATCTTGTTTGTGTGATTGATGCATAGCCGTCTTGTTGCTCGGCAAGGCATTTTCCCTTATGTAAAGGAATGGGTTAAGTACCTATTGATTTCGGAGGCGAGAGGAGTAGAGATAAGTCAGCGATACGGAGAGAGATGGTCACGATTTGCTCAGGATTTTTGGATCTATGCATTCCTCTTAATGTATTTGACAAGAACCAGCCCAAGCAGCCCAAGCAGCTCGATCAGTCTGAGCAGGCGATAAACTCTCAGCGCAACATGTACTGGGAGAAGCGTTGCAATAAGTTCCCTAGTGAGCCTGGGTGCAAAGTTTATGACGACTGATCGCAGGTCGTGCAGCCTGGGTCAATTGCTTTGATGCGGTTAAATTTTTTGGGTGATATTGCATTCTTCAGGTGTTCTGCCCGGCGTGATTCGTGAGATTCTGTGAGCTCTCTATCTGTTCGCCGCATGGCTTCAGGTGGGCATAGGAATATCACCTTTGTGAATACGAGGAGTTTGAATATTTGATGGCTTTTTCGAGTGGCTTTTGATTCAGTTTGTATTTCTAAGGGTTTTCGGGATTGAAGAGTGATGCAAGGCAAAATTGTTGTTCTCGACACGAATGTGCTTCTCCATGACCCTGAAGCTCCCCATCGCTTCGGAGATCTGAGAGTTGTGATCCCCATGCAGGTGGTCGAGGAAATCGATCGCTTCAAGAAAGATCACTCTGAAAAGGGCCGCAATGCCCGAAGAATTTCGCGACTCCTGGATTCCTATCGACTTCGCGGAAGCCTTGCCGATGGTGTTCCCATTGAGGGTACGAGTCACGGCTTGCTGCAGGTGATTTTCTGTCAGGCCCAAGCCCTTAACGCGCTGCCGGCTGAGTTGCAGGGGGGCGGCGGCGACAACAACATCCTCGCGGTGGCCCTGGAGCAGATGCGTTGCAGCGGGTTGAAACAGGCTCCCGAGGTGGTGCTGATCAGCAAAGACATCAACCTGCGAATCAAGGCTGATGCGGTGGGCCTGCAA
>JAAZVJ010000158.1 GCA_018623675.1 Synechococcus sp. HW_metabat.54
GCTCTCACTGGCACGGCGTTGGCCCACTATGTCAGGCATGGGCCCAATGTTGACGACAGACTTCTCATCCTTTCGGCAGGCGAGTGGACCGCTCGTGGATGTGCGCAGTCCGGGGGAATTCCGTCAGGGCCATTGGCCTGGAGCGATCAACCTCCCACTGTTCAATGATGAGCAGCGCGCCGAAGTAGGCACCACCTACAAAAAAAACGGTCGTGCACAAGCCATTGATCTGGGTCTGGAGCTGGTGGGACCAGCCCTTGCCACCATGTCTCGGCAGTTAAGAGAGATCGCAGGGGGAGCAGAGCACCTGCGGTTTTACTGCTGGCGTGGAGGGATGCGATCCAACAGTGTGGCGTGGCTTGCGGGACTTGTGGATCTCAAGCCGCTCGTTCTGGAAGGGGGGTATAAAAGCTATCGCCGTTGGGCTCTCGAGCAATTCGGGCAGCCATGGCCGGTGAAACTGATCGGTGGGCGCACCGGAAGCGGCAAAACCGATCTGTTGTTAGCGATGGCCGCGCGTGACGTGGCGGTTATTGATCTGGAGGGTCTGGCCCATCATCGCGGCAGCAGTTTTGGAGGCCTGGGGCTCCCCGATCAACCCAGCACGGAGCACTACGAGAATCGCCTTGCCGAAGCTCTTGATGGCCACCGCCAATCAGGGGCGACTGAAATTTGGCTGGAAGCCGAGAGCGCCCAGGTTGGGCGATGTCGCATCCCTCGCGACTTGTTTATGCAGATGCAAGTCACTGAAGTTCTGGAAGTGCGTCGCTCCCTTGAGGAGAGGGTCAATCAGTTGGTCGAGGTGTACGGCCATCAAGGCAGTGAAGCCCTTGCGGATGCAACGCACCGCATCAGTCGCCGACTGGGCCCTCAAAGAACGCGACAAGCGCTCGACGCCATCGCCTGCTCTGACTGGCATGGAGCAAGTCGAGCCATGCTCGATTACTACGACCGCTGCTACGACCACGAGCTGGAACGCGCCGTTGAACGTCGCACGGTGAGTATCGAAGGATTGAGCCCAGATCAGGCGGCGGATCATCTCCTCAGCGAAGGGTTCGTGCAGCGCATCCCCTCAACGGGACACTAGGAAGGCGTTCATCCCTAAACTCCTCCTTTGGCTAGGGCGGATCTTCATGGCAGATGACAACAAGGCAGCCATTCAGTTCTTCCGTGGTGTGAACGAGCCCGTCGTCCCCGACATCCGCATGACCCGCAGCCGTGATGGGCGGACGGGTCAGGCCAAGTTTGTCTTTGAAGAGCCTCAAGCTCTTGCTCCTGAAACCCTGGGCGACATCGCCGGGATGTGGATGGTGGATGAGGAAGGGTCCCTCGTGACCCGCGAAGTGAACGGCCGTTTTGTGAACGGCAAACCATTTGCCCTTGAAGCCACCTACACCTGGAAGAGCGAGGCCGACTTCGAGCGTTTCATGCGCTTCGCGCAGCGTTACGCAGATGCAAACGGAATGGGCTATTCCCAAAACTCCGGCGAAAATGCCGAGGGTGACGCAAACAACGGGTGAAGCTCCCCCAATGGATCGGCTTGGCAGCCCTCGCCGCTGCCGCCTTACTCCTCTGGAGTTTGAGGGATGTGCTGATCCATTTATTCGCAGCCATCGTGCTTTCGATGGCGCTTTGCACCCTGGTCGGACGCTTACGCGACCACTGGAATATTCCCAGACTCTGGGCCTTGTTGGTTTGCCTGATTGGCTTGGTGCTCGTTTTGGGAGCAGGCATTGCCATCCTGGTTCCTCCTTTCATCAGCCAGTTTCAGCAGCTCCTGCAACAGCTGCCAGCTGCAGCTGCTGAGTTCAAGCAACTGGCCATCGCGACCATCAATCGGATGTCTGGGATGGTTTATGGGCTCCAAGGAGCCACTGACTGGAGTGCTGAGCTTTTTGCCAATGGCAAAGCACTGACCGATGGTTCGACCCTCGCCTCTGGCCTCGGGGGCGGATTGCAACAGCTGCTTGGTCTGGCAGGAAACCTTGGCAGCGGACTGGTGCAGCTGCTGTTTGTGATTGCGGTCACCCTGATGGTGGCCGTGCAACCGGTGGCCTACCGCGAAGTGATGATTCAACTGATGCCCTCCTTCTATCGGCGTAGGGCACGGGAGATTCTGCTGCTATGCGGCGAGGCGCTGAGCAGCTGGATGGTCGGGCTCCTCATCAGCTCCATTTGCGTTGGCGTGCTGGCCGGAATCGGGCTGTCGCTTCTGGGGGTCAAGCTCGTGATGGCCAATGCCCTGTTGGCGGGCTTGCTCAATGTGATCCCGAACGTGGGCCCCACGATGAGCACCATCTTCCCGATGGCTGTGGCGCTGCTGGATGCCCCCTGGAAATCCCTGGCCGTTTTGGGGCTCTATGTGGTGATCCAAAACCTCGAGAGTTATTTGATCACGCCGTCTGTCATGCATCACCAGGTGAAGCTCCTACCGGGCCTCACCCTGACGGCGCAATTTGTGTTCACCGTTGTGTTCGGACCCTTGGGTTTGCTCCTGGCATTGCCCCTTGCCGTTGTGTTGCAGGTGCTGATACGGGAAGTCGTGATCCACGACATGCTCGATCGATGGAAGCCAGAACGACGCCGCATCGGCATCAGTGGATAAAGGAGCACCCGCCATGAATGCCAGAAATCTGCTTGTCGGCCTGACCCTTGTGGTTCTCACCCTCCTCATCTGGGAGTTGCGCTGGGTACTGCTGGTGTTGTTTGGAGCCGTCGTACTGGCCGTTGCACTGGATGTACCGATCGAGCGGCTGCAGCGATGGGGATGGCCACGCCCATTGGCTCTCGCAGTGGTGCTGCTGGCCATGCTCCTGGGCGGAAGCCTGGTCATCCAACTGCTGGTGCCGGAGCTGATCACCCAGATCCGCCAACTGGGTGCTCTCGTTCCTGTGGTGATCAGCAAGCTCCAGACCATGCTGGCAAGTCAGCCACAGTTGCAGAGCCTCGAGCAGGGGCTTTCGAGTCAGTTCAGCTGGGATCGGATTCAACCCGTAGGGAGCCAACTTCTGGGGGTGGCAGGAGGCGCCGCCAATGGTGCAGTTCAACTGCTGCTGATAGGGCTCTTGGCGGTGTTGATGGTGCTTGATCCGGCGGCACACCGGCGCATGCTGATTGCCGCCACACCACGACCGGCCAGGTCGACCATGAAACGCCTGCTTGACCAATGCAGGATGGCCCTGGGGGGCTGGCTGGCGGGCATGACGCTATCGGCCACCACCGTGTTTTTGCTCACCTGGCTTGGCCTGGCCCTGCTCAAGGCGCCACTGGCTCTTTTAAGTGCACTGGTTTGCGGCCTGCTCACCTTTGTGCCCACCATCGGGCCCACGGCGGCGACCCTGCTTCCCCTGTCCATGGCCCTGCTGGTCTCTCCGACCTTGATGGTGCAGGTGTTGGTCCTGCGTTTAGGGCTGCAGAACCTTGAAGCCTTCCTACTCACCCCGATCCTGCTGCGCCGAACAGTCAACCTGTTACCCACGGTCGCCTTGATGGCTCAACTCAGTCTTGGAGCATTGCTCGGTCTCCCAGGGGTTCTTCTCGCCTTGCCCCTGGTGGTTGTACTCCAGGTGGCCATGGAGCAGGTCGTGGTACGTCAAATCATGGATCGCTGGACCTAATCAAAGAGGGTCAGCTGAACTCGATGCCTGCACGCAGGGCAGTGACAGCGTTCATACGGCGTTCTTCGCGCTGAAAAAAGTCGCTCCACATCCCGATCAGAAAGCTGAGTGTCATCAAC
>JAAZVJ010000159.1 GCA_018623675.1 Synechococcus sp. HW_metabat.54
AGGCCGCGCCATGGTGAGCCACCACATCGGTGCCATTGGCGCCAGGCACGCCGGCATCGAAGAATGTGACGGCGGGCGTCTCCCGAAAGATGTGGATGGGAACGAAGTGCAAACGCATGGCGTGGTCCTCCCTCGATTAGTTCCAGAGCAGTTCGATCGTTAGGGCTTCCTCAAGGTTCCGCTTGACGGGGCAATCTTCTGCCATACGCATGAGCAGGCGGCGTTGCTCGTCGCTGCAGTGCTCGGGCAGATGCGCGTGTACGCGCAGTCGCTCGATCTTGCGCGGACCTTGTTGAGTCATGATTTTTTCCACCCGTGCGCTGGCGCCGCGGATGTCCCACTGCCGCCGTTTAGCAGTGATGCCCATGATCGTGAGCACACAGGTGCCCAACGACGTGGCCAGCAGATCCGTGGGTGAAAAGCTCTCCCCGAGGCCGTCATGATCGGTTGGGGCGTCGGTTTGAAGAGAGCGTCCAGACGGACCATGCACGGCTTCGCAGTGCAAATCTCCGGTGTAGCGGCAGTCAATGGTGGTCATCGCCACACTCCGCGTTGTGTCTCCAGTCTTGGTCGCCGATGAGGAACCGACCATCACTGAGACAGGTTGTGATCACCAGATGCACTTAGGCATCAATGGGATACATCACCAGGGAGCGGTTCCGATACAGCAGCCGTTCGTCGATGCGGGTTCCAGAGTGCCGTTCGATCCGCCGCTGCCAGATGCTGTTGCAGCGATAGATGGAGTCGCCGACCCGTTCAAAGTGATGGTCGGTCTCGAACACCTGGTGGGAGAAAGGCGGTGTTGTTTCTGCTCGGATTTCTCCGCAGAGGTGGGTGTTGTTGAGCCACACCATGAGCTGCAGGGTTTGAGCGGTGGGGTTACGGAAGCGCAGATCCACATAGTTGAAGAACAGGCTGGCTCCGCTGCCAAACGGCTGCAGACGGCCGGCATCGGGAAAGGGATCAAAACTGTGATGGTGTCGTTCGATCAGCTCCAGGGGTGAGTGCAGGCCCATCCAGTGAATGAGGTTGGCGAGTTGGCAGAGGCCACCTCCCACGCCCACCGTCACCCGCCCCTGGGAGAGTTGCACTCCAGGTAGGTAACCCTTGCGCGCCGTGGGACGCCCCACCCGTCTCCAGATGGAGAGGGTGGCACCGGGTGGGATCAGCAGTCCATGCAAAGGCGGCACTGCAAGCCCAAGGTTCACCACCTTGTTGTGCTGAAGCTGCGGGTCTGTGTCGCCAAGGCGGCGCAGCAGTAGTGATTCATGCGCAACCACGCGCACGGGGAGTGGTGTGCTGCTCTGTTGCGCCGCGAATTGCACGCCCTGGCTCCAATCCTGCCAGCGGCGTGCCCAGCGCAACTGCACAACGCGCAGTGGTCGAAAGCTTTTGCGGAACCTCTGGCGGACGCTGCTCATTGCCAAGAAAAGACCGCCCACGCGGACGGGGCAAGGCCATCAGCATGCCCGCCCTATCGGCGTCTGTCAGCGCCGACAGCGATGCTGGGGAGGGTTGGGATCGGCCATGAATCTGGTGTTGCTGCGCGAGAGCGATGCTTGGTTGTCGCCGAAGCAGGTGAGGTTGAGCGACCATCGCGCCCAGCACATCCTTGGCCAGCTCAGCGCCTCGGTGGGCGACACCGTGAAGGTGGGGTTATGGGGCGGTGCCATTGGGGTCGCCGTGGTGGAGCTGATTGAACAAAACGTCGTTCAACTGCGCGTCGATCTGAACGGCCCACCGCCACCTCGCCATGCTTTCGATCTGGTGTTGGCGCTACCAAGGCCCAAAATGTTGCGCCGCATCCTGCGCACTGTTGCTGAGTTCGGGGTGGAGAACCTGCACCTGATTAACAGCGCCAGGGTGGAGAAGAGCTATTGGCAAAGCCCTTTGCTGGCCCCCCACAACGTGCAAGAGGCTTTGATTGCGGGCATGGAGCGGGCCAGCGACACCGTGGTCCCAACGGTGCATCTCCACAAGCGTTTTCGCCCCTTCGTTGAAGATCAGTTGGTCGACATATGCGGTGGTCGTCTTTGCTGGATTGCCGATATGGGTGCACCGGTGGGACTCGCAGACCAGACCCCTGGACCTGCGGTGGTGATGGTTGGTCCGGAGGGGGGATTTGTTCCCTTTGAGTTGGAGCTTGCTCAGGCAGTGATCGCCAAGCGAGTGCATCTGGGTGTGCGCACCTTCAGCGTGGATACCGCCCTCACCACGGTGCTGGCCCAGGTGTTGCCCGGGTCGACCTAGTGCGAAGGTATGGAGCAAGACGCCGGATTGCCCGCGGGGCAACGCCAACGATGACCGACAGCAAAGACCACGCAGCATTGAAAGCCCTGGTGGCTGATGTGGGCGCCGGCAACGTGATTGATGCTGAGCTGCTTGAGGGATGCGCGGTGGCTGCCCATGAGTTGGATGACATGGATGCCGACCAAGCGGCCCTGGTTGCCGGTCATTGCTTCGCCACGTTGTTTGACCACAAAGTGGAGCAGGTCGAGGGGGGAGACGCCGATCTCGATGAAGGGGTCTGGAGCGGCACTGTGGAAGGCTTCGGATTTGAGATCAGCCGTGATGATTTTGGTGATCTGGTGATTGATTTCCTGGATCAGGCTGAATGACCCCAGAGGATCTCAAGGCGGATCTTTCCGAGCGTCTCGGTTTGCGTGTGTTGGCATTGTTCACCCGTGATGGAGATCCGGTGAGCGACATGGCCGAGCTGTATCAACCCTCTCCTGCAGGGTTTGGTGGTCGCTTGCGTGTGCGAGATGGCCGTGAATACGCCTGGGAGTTGTGGCTCGAGGATGGCGAGAGCTGGAACTTTCATGCTCAGCCGCTTGCGGGTTGATTTGATCTCCCGCGCTTAGGCGCAACGCCGCGCCCTTGTGCCGCTTTGCAGATTGCATCTGTGCAAAGCATGGGTCTTGGGGGCACGATGGGCGCCTCGAGGTGATTCCCATGCGTCGCACAGTGGTTGCTCTGTTGGCGTTGTTTGCGGCGGCTGTGCCCGTGCAGGCGGGATTGATGGAGATCCTTGAAGGCATGCAGATGCCGAAGCGGCCTGCGCGCTTAATGCCCAAGCTTCCACCGATGCCTGCCCTGTTGACGCGGGAGAAGAACTGGGTGGGAACGCAGCTCCCCAAGGCCGGGTTGCCCATTTTGGTGATGGCGGGTCACGCCGATTCCCAGCGCATGCATGGTTCCGGGACCCCTGGCCGGGCTGTGGATGTGGGAGGTGCTGCTCCCATGCAGGCTGGCATCACCGATGAGCTCTATTGGAATTTGCTCACCGCAAAAGCTGTTGTCGCGGAAGGCAGAAAGCAAGGCTTGAACATGCGCTTCTACGACCCGGGAGTGCGCACGATTCGCGATAACAAGGATCCCCGTACTAACTGGAGTGTGGGGAGTGAGCATGCGTCCAGGGGTGGATATGCCGTGGAGATTCACTACGACGCCTACGCCCCTCACGGCATTGGCCCTGGTGTGATTCCTGCTGTGGCCTACGGCTTCTCAGCCCTTGATGAAGCTCTGGCTGAAGAATTCGGCGGCTATCCCTATCACTATCGCGGCATGCTCGGGGCTCCTCGCCGGGGCATTTCGATGTTGGAGATTGGCATGCTGGAGGGCGCTCTTGAGGCTGGCTTGCGCAATCCCGCGAAGCGCGCCCTCACCCTTCGCGGTATCGCTCGCCGTGTGGTGAAGGCTTTGCGGGCGGGGCTTGTCGACGC
>JAAZVJ010000012.1 GCA_018623675.1 Synechococcus sp. HW_metabat.54
CCGTCTTTGTTGAGGAACTGCACCTCAACACCCGCCACGGTGCCGATCAACACCTTCAACTGCACAACCCCATCGGGGCTGACGCGGCTGGGGCCCGAGATCCTTGCCAAGGAGTAGCCCTGTTTGGCGTACCACCCCTGAAGCTCCTTGATGCGGAGCTGGAGCTGGTTGAGGTTGAGGGTGCGCCCGTAATCCGAACTGAAGGTGTCTGCGATCACACGCGCAGGCATCTTGGAATCCTCAAGATCCAGCTCCACCTTGGTGAGCACCGGATTCGGTACCACCTTCACCACAAGCTTGACGCCAAGGGGGCCATTCAGCGGTTCGATGCGCACATCGGAGAACCAGCCGGTGGCATAGATCGCATCGAGATCCACCTTGAGCTCATCGCGGGTGACTCGACTGCCAGGGCGCACGCGCATGGCGTCGTAGGCCGCCAAGGCCAGCCGCTCCTGCTCGGGATGGCCCGTGATGCCCTCAACCACCACCTCACTGATCAGCACCCGGGGCTGAACCTCCTCCTCGATTGAAGGGGCTTGGCTGCCCTCAACGGACTCAACCTCGGTGACGTTGACCTCAACGGAGTCGGCGTCGGCCTGGGCGCGCGCTGGAGCAGTCGCCAAAAGCGGCAGGGCGAGAGCGAGACCAAGCGCCCCCTGCCGAACGGCGACCTTGGTCCGGCTGGAGGAGGAGTTGACCATGGAGGGGGCAGCAGTCGGCAGTGAAGCCGCAGATGTCCCGAGACCTTACCTGCAGTTGCGGGGATTCGGGCAGGCCCCTTGGACCCGTTTGCAGACCTCCCCGTAGGCCTCGATCACCCCGCCCAGATCCTGACGGAAACGATCCTTGTCCAGGATGCGCTCCTGGGGGTCGCTGGTGCGCAGGTCCCAAAGCCGACAGGTGTCGGGGCTGATCTCATCAGCCACCACCAGCTCTCCGGCGGCATTACAGCCGAGCTCAAGCTTGAAATCCACCAGCTGCAGATCAAGGCTGCGGAAGAAGGGAACCAGCACGGCATTGACGCGACGCGCCAAGGATTCGATCGCGACCCGTTGCTCCGCAGTCACAAGTTGCAGTAACTCCAGGCGCGCGTCGGTGAGCAAAGGATCACCAAAGGCGTCGTCCTTGTAATAGAGGTCAAGCAGGGCTGGCTCGAGTGCGGTGCCCGCAGGAATGGGGGTTTGCTTGCAGAGAGAGCCGGTGGCCACGTTGCGAAGCACCACCTCCAACGGAATCACCTCCACCTTTTGCACTGCCATCCAGGTGTCATCCACCAGGCCCAGGTAATGGGTGGGGATGGACTCCCGCTCCAACACCTCAAACAACCGCGCCGAGATCTGACAGTTCAGGCGCCCCTTGTCTTCGATCTGCTCCTTCTTAAGAGCATTAAATGCGGTGGCATCGTTCTTGTACTCGACCAACACCCGATCGTCCTGATCGACGGCATACACACGTTTGGCCTTGCCCTCATAGAGCAGAGCGCCGTGGGAGATGGTCATGGATTTGCAGGCGAATCGGGGCCAGTTGCCCCCTTGCTAATCCGATTCTTTCAGGGAGGTGTTCCCAGGATTGGGCTGGGGGGCCGCCAACTGCCGTTCCAACTCACGGCGGCGGCCTTCAGTCGCCTCCGAAGGGGCATCGTGATGCAAGAGCTGCCAGAGGGTGTAGCGATCATCCACACGGGTGGCCAGCCGCTCCAACCGTGCCCGCGGGCGTGCGCCGTCTCCCCCCGCTTTGCGCTCCAGGCGCAGCTGCAGCTTGAGCAACTCTTCAGCCAGGGCCCATGCTTCCGCAACGGCAGCTTGATCCAGGGCCGCATCCAGGAGGTTGCTGGCGTCGTAAAGACCGAGAGCTTCCTGCCAACGAGCGACCTGGGCCAGGCGCTCGGCTCCCTCCAAACCAGTCGGACGTCCGCTCAGTGCCACTGCCACAGCACGTTCAATGCGCCCTAGTGCCGCTTCGTGATCGGCGAGTTGATCAAGAGCAGACCGCGTCAAGGGCTGCCCGGCATCCGTTTCGCCCACCTGCAAGCGAACGCTGTCCAATCGCACCAGATCACCATCGGCGTAGCGACGCAAGGCCAGGATCGCGGCCTCATGGTCGAGAGCGGCGGCGGCAGCGCGCCAGGACAGCAACAGCCATGTGCGCCGATGCCCGCCTTCCCCTGGGCCGTAACGACTCAGCACCCGCTGGGCACTCTCAGGAGCGCGACAAGCCAGCAAGGCCCGTGCATTCGACGTCACCACGGCAAAGGGCTGGGGCGCAGGCGCCACCACCATCAAGCGGTCACGCAACGCCTTGAGCCGTTCGTTCTGGCCGAAACGCGCTGCATCCCGGCAAGCAGCGTCCAGCTGGCCCAGGTCACCACTCTCCAGCACGGTGCGGTACACCGACTCAGCGATCGGCTGCGGCTCGGCTGGTGCAGGCGCAGCCGCCAGAAGCAGGGAGATGGAGAGGGAGGAGATCCCCATGGGGCAGCCGTTCAACAAAGATGGACGCAGATCGACCGGTGCAATCCCGCCAGGCGATCCGCCCAAACCTAAGGGCCCCGTCCCGCCCGTTCCGCTGCCATGGCCAACTCCTCGTCCGGTCTCCAATCCCTGCCCTCCCTGAACAAGGTCCTTGTCGTGGGAGGCGGTGGCCGCGAGCATGCCCTGGGATGGGCCCTCAGCCGCTGTCCTGGCATCCACCAGGTTTGGGTTAGCCCTGGCAACGGCGGAGTCCCCGAGCCAGGTGGGGAAGGCGCCCATGGATACACGCGTTTGGGGATTCCCGAAACGGATCACGAGGGGCTACTGGCCCACTGCCGCAACGAAGCGGTCGATCTCGTGGTGGTGGGCCCAGAGGCCCCTTTGGCCGCTGGCCTTGCTGATCGCCTGAGGGCCGCCGGACTCGCCGTCTTCGGTCCAGGGGCCGATGGAGCCCAGCTGGAGGCGAGCAAAGCCTGGGCCAAACAACTGATGCAAGACGCGGGCATTCCCACCGCCGGTCACTGGTCCGTCCGCACCGCAGAGGAGGGGCTGGCCGTGCTGGAGCAGGTGCAGCGTCCCCTGGTGGTGAAGGCCGACGGCCTGGCCGCTGGCAAGGGCGTCACCGTGGCCGCCAGCATTGAAGAGAGCGCTACAGCGATCAAGGAAGCCTTTGGCGGGCGTTTCGGATCAGCAGGCGAGCGCGTGGTGCTGGAGGAATGCCTCCAGGGCCCCGAGGTGTCGGTGTTTGCCCTCTGCGATGGCGAGCGCATGGTGATCCTTCCTCCAGCCCAAGACCACAAACGCCTCTTGGAGGGCGATCAGGGCCCCAACACCGGCGGCATGGGGGCCTACGCCCCTGCCCCCCTGCTTACAGAAACCGGGCTCAGCCAGGTGCGAGAGCTTGTGCTGGAGCCCACCCTCAAAGCACTGCAGGGAAAAGGGATTGATTACCGAGGCGTGATCTACGCCGGCTTGATGCTCACCGCCAGTGGCCCGCAGGTGATCGAGTTCAACTGCCGCTTCGGCGACCCTGAATGCCAAACCTTGATGCCTCTGATGGGTGCCGAATTGGCTCAGGTGCTGCAGGCCTGTGCCCTCGGTCGCCTTGACCTCGCTCCCACCCTGACCATTCGTCCCGACTGCAGCGTGTGTGTCGTCGCTGCCGCTGCCGGTTATCCCGAAGCTCCCCGCAAGGGCGACCCCATCAGCGTGAGCCTGCCGGAGGCCAGCCAGCATCAGCTTTTCCATGCCGGCACCCGCCGGGATGAGCAGGGCACCCTGGTGAGTGCCGGCGGCCGTGTGCTCACCATGACGGCCCAGGGCTCTGATTTCGATCAGGCGTTTGCGTCGGTGTACCAAGCCCTCGAGCAAGTGAGCTTCGAAGGCATGCAGTACCGCCGCGACATCGGCCATCAGGTGCGCCGGCCCTAGGCTCTCCTTCACGTCGTACGGCGCGATGGTTCCCACCACTCCACCAACTTCAGACGCTTCCGCCAACGCTGCGAGCTTGAGTTGGTGGGAACGCTTCAGTAGTTGGTGGGCCGAATTCAGCCTGCAAACCAAGCTGCTGGCCATTGCCACGTTGGTGGTGAGCCTGGTGATGACAGGCATCACGTTTTTCGCCCTCAACGGCATTCAGCGCGATGCCGTGATGAACGACACCCGCTACGCCCGCGACCTGGGATTGCTGCTGGCAGGCAACGTCACCGAACTGGTGGATCAAGGCCAGGACCGCGAGTTGGCGAACGTGGCCGAGAAATTCTGGCGCTCCAGCTCAAGCCTTCGCTACATCTTTTTTGCCGATCCCGAAGGGGTCGTCTACCTGGGCATCCCCATCAGTGGCAATGCGACCGGGGGCAGTGAAGACCTGCGTCTCACGCGCAGACTCGAGCTGCCGGCAGAACTGCAATCTCGTCCTCAAAATCCGCTCGTCCGCCAACACCTCACGCCCCAGGGGAAAGTGACGGATGTGTTCGTGCCCTTGGTGCGCAACGGCCGTTATCTAGGGGTTTTGGCTTTAGGGGTGAACCCCAGTGAAACCGGCCTCGCCAGCGCAGCGCTGACCAGAGAAGTCACGGTGGCCGTGTTCATCTCGATCTGGGTGCTCGTGATTCTTGGGGCTGTGTTCAATGCCCTCACCATCACGCGGCCTGTGAAGGAGCTGCTACGGGGCGTGCGGCGCATTGCCACGGGCGACTTTCAGGCCCGTATCGGCCTTCCGGTTGGAGGAGAGCTAGGGGAGCTGCTGGATGGGTTCAATGCCATGGCATCCCAGCTCCAGGCCTACGACGCCGCCAACATCGAAGAGCTCACCGCCGCCCAGGTGAAGCAGGCATCTCTGATCGCCACCATGGCCGACGGAGCCGTTCTCCTCGACCAACAAGGGTTGATCGTGCTGGCGAACCCCACGGCCCGGCGTTTGTTCAAGTGGGAAGGCCGCAACCTGGAAGGCCAAGAATTTCTCGGCGAGCTGCCGGAACTACTGGCCGTGGAACTCCACAGCACCCTTGATGCGGTGCTCACCAATGGGTCCGAAAGCAACGAACTACGCAGCAGCTCTGGCGAGCCACCACGAACGCTGCGCTTCGTGTTCCAAGCCGTGCGCGACGCCAGTGGCGAGAGCCTCAAAGGGATCGCCGTCACCATTCAGGACCTCACGCGAGAGGTGGAACTGAATGCAGCGCAGAGTCGTTTCATCAGCAATGTCTCCCATGAATTGCGGACGCCTCTGTTCAACATCAAGAGCTACGTCGAGACCCTGCACGATTTAGGGGATCAACTCACACCGGATGAGCAACGGGAATTCCTGGGCGTCGCCAACGACGAAACCGACCGGCTCACCAGGCTTGTGAATGATGTGCTCGACCTTTCCAGGCTCGAATCGGGACGGGCCGTTCAGTTCGAGGCCCTGAACCTGCGGCCCGCCATGGAGCAGACCCTCCGCACCTACCGGCTCAATGCCGAAGACCGCGAGGTGGAGTTGCAGCTGGATGTGGCCTCCGATTTGCCCGAAATCCTCGGTAATTGGGATCTACTCCTTCAAGTGCTCGACAACCTGGTGGGCAATGCCCTCAAGTTCAGTCGCCCGGGTGGTCCCCTGATCCTGCGGGCCTATGCCTGGCCCGATAGTTGTCAGGTGCAAGCTCCGGCGAGTTTCACGAGCGACGGACCCACCTGCGCCCTCACGTCTCCCCTACCCAAGCTGCGGGTGGAAATCATCGACACCGGCTGCGGTATCAGCGAAGCGGACCAACAACGGATCTTCGACCGTTTCTACCGGGTCGAAAACGCCGTGCATACCGAAGTGGGCACAGGCCTCGGCCTGTCCATCGTGCGCGGCATCGTGGAAAAACACGGCAGCAAAGTGCAGATGGTGAGTGAACCCGACGTGGGCACCACGTTCTGGTTCGACCTTCCCTTAGCCCTCAGCGACGAGGACGAACTGTCCTTGGAATCCGAACGACAGACCCGACAGCAACAGAACGAGATGGCTGATCAACTCAGCGCCTGATCAGCCAGCAACCTGCAGAGGATTGTGAACAACCTCAATCGTCAGCACTGACACCACGCACGATGCGCGACAACTCACTGCGCTCATCCGTGGTGACTCGGTGAGGAACACCACTAATGATGCGTTCGAAATTGGTGAAGGAATCCTTGATCTCTGGGCCATTCCCCGTGATCACGAATTCGCGAATGCCCTTGTCGTGCCAAGAACCGCGCATCTTGAACACATTCAGCGCGCGGGCCATCTCGCCGTGGATCTCCACGTACTGCAGCATCAAAATCGTGTCGGTAATGGTGGAGATATGGGAGTCGGTGATCGAGTGGCTTCCCATGAATTCCTCGGAGGTGTTCGTGAAGAAACCGGCAATCTCCTCCTGCTTGGCATAACCCGTTACCCCGATCACAAACTGGCGGAATGCGTTGTGACTGACCCCACGCGCCAGGGCCGACAAGGAATCGATCGCCATCCGTGAGGGCTTGAACTGACTGATCTCGGTCTTGATGATCTGAAGGTGGTCTTCCAGGCCTGTGGATTCGGGATAGGCGCAGATGATTTTGAGCAGACCATCTTGTTCCATCTGCTCAAAATCAATGCCCCAGCTGGTGGCATTGCGCAGTAACTGGGAACGGGACTCCTCATAGGCAAACAAAATCGCCCGTTCCTTGTTGCGACAGGCATCCTCAATGAACTTCGACACCAGCAGGGTTTTGCCCGTACCCGTCGCCCCGGTCGCCAGGATGATCGAGTCTTTGAAGAAGCCTCCACCACACATTTCATCGAGGCGCGCCACACCAGAGCTAATGCGCACATTCGACGAGCGCTGGGTGAGACGCATCGCCCCCAAGGGGAAAATACTGATGCCGTGAGCGCCCATGGTGAACGGGAACTCCCCCTTCATGTGGGTTGTGCCGCGCAACTTCAAAATCTCCACGGTGCGACGGCGGCGCTCTCCCTCCAGCACATTGCGGAGAATCACCACGTTGTCGGACACAAACTCCTCAACCCCGTAACGGGCAATCGGTCCATATTCATCAATGCGCTCGGTCGTCATGACCGTGGTCACCCCAATCTCCTTCAAGCGCGCAATTAAACGGAAAATCTCCCGACGCACCACGAACACAGCGTCGTACTGCTGAAACACCGCTGTGATTGAGTCGATCGCCACCCGCTTGGCTTTGTATTTGCGGATCGCGTAATTGATGCGTTCAATCAATCCAGACAGATCAAAGCTGCCGGCCACATCCTGACCATCAGGGTCCGGCGAGGCATCCAGAATGAAGAGCTTGTCTTGCTCCACCATCTCCTGCAGATTCCAACCAAAACTTGCAGCGTTCCGGAGAATATCGAGGGGCGACTCCTCAAAGGTGACAAAAATCCCAGGCTCATCAAAGTGAGCGATGCCGTTGTGGAGAAAATGCAGAGAAAAGACCGTCTTTCCAGTGCCCGACGTACCGCTGATCAAAGTGCTACGGCCTATGGGCAAGCCGCCTTGGCACACATCATCGAAGCCCTCGATCCCGGTCGGGAGCTTCTGGACCTGCATCTGAGGTGAGCCCGTGGAATCAGAGATCGTCATGACGAACGAGGATTAATCAAACACTAATCAGAAATGAAGCGGTGGAAAGGCTTTCCACCCTGCTCTTAAGAATCCGTGGTTGCTGGGTCTTGATCTGAAAACGAATCCATCAATGACGTGCCGAGAGCGCTGTCCGTGAGCTCGTCATAAAGAAGATCGAGACCAATGAGCACCCGTTCCCGATCTGACAGATCACCAATGATGCGACGCACAGGGGGAGGCAAGATTTTCGACAGGGTTGGCGTCGCAAGAATCTTGTCTTCTTCTGCCAGCTGAGGATTCTTAAGAACGTCAATCACCTTCAAGGCATAAACACCTTTGAATTCAGTCTCAAGAATGTTGCGCAGCGTTTTCAATGCCCGCATTGAGTTCGGCGTATTACCCGCAACGTAGAGCTTGAGGATGTAGGTCTTGCGTGCACTCATGACGACACCTCCTGATTGATCTGCTGCGATTGATCCAGCTGCGCCTCGTTGGGAATGGAGCGGCGATACATCTCACAGAGATGGGCCATCACATCAAGAAGCGCCAAGCGGTAATCCTGCAAAAAATCGTTCTTGTGCCCCTCAAGTCTGAGCTTCTTCCAGAAGTCGTCAATCAGGTTCATGTGGATTTCAACAGCACGGGTGATTGGCAGATCGCCAAAAAAGGCGGTATTCACGAAACTCTCCAACGCTTGGTTGGCAGCCAAAGGGTCACGGAAATAACTGAGCAACAGATCCCGATAGGTGCGCTCAAGCGACTTCATCAATTCCTGTTGTTCACCTGGCGGCAGGTTGCTGAGAAAACGTGAGGGGTCCCGCTTGTAAAACACCCCCAGATAGCCCAGCCGCTCCTGAAGCCGGCTGGTCAGCCGCCAGGCCTTGCCCTCCACAGCCACACCACCTTCCACATCAAGGGCCTGCCCCTCCCCCTGGCGGTCGTCCTTCTGGCCGTGGCGCAGGAAACGAGAGATCGCCGCATCGACGTTGTATCCGAGCTGCTCGAGCTGGTCGCCCGGCAAATGCACTTCTTCAGGGTGATAGTTGACGCGACCCATCACCTCCCCCACCACCACGGCAGGAAATAGCAAACCCGCCTCCAGCAGCCCCCTGCGCAGCTCCGGCTGCAGCAACGACTGCTCAATCACCACGGCATCCACAGCCTCCCGCTGCTGCTCAAGCGCCGCCTGAAAATCCGTGACCCCAGCAGTGAGGCCAAGGTCCACGGTGGTGTAGCGATTGCTCGGCAACCACGACCGACAGGCGGAGACCAGATCTGGGGATTTCAGCAGCAGCGCAATGGCGAGGGCTGGTCCATTCATCCTGCGCAGAAGGGCTCTGACTTGATCTTGACGAAAGGGAAACCAAAGGTGGAAGATCTTTGTTTGTCTTCCGATTGCGGCTCAGGCCGAATCGAAGTGTCCTGAAGCGATCGCTAGCGATCTGCGTCAAAACCTTCGAGCCTGGCCGCGTCAACTCCCTCCATGGCAGATCCAAGTACCGAGACCTACGCGATCGTTGAGGCCTCAGGCCAGCAGTTCTGGCTGCAGCCCAACCGCTATTACGACCTCGACCGCCTCCAAGCAGGTGTCGACGAGACCGTGACCCTCGACAACGTTCTTCTGGTGAAGGACGCCAAGGGCACCACCCTTGGCCAGCCTTACGTCAAGGACGCCACCGTTGAGCTGAAGGTGATGGATCACCGCCGCGGTCCCAAGGTGATCGTTTACAAAATGCGCCCCAAGAAGAAGACCCGTCGCAAGAATGGTCATCGTCAGGAGCTGACCCGTGTGATGGTGCAGTCCATCAAGGTCGGCGGCAAAGCCATCGGCTGAGCTTCTCCAACCCCGCTTCTCCACTCATCCGACCCCGAGGTTTCTCATGGCACATAAAAAAGGCACAGGCTCAACACGGAACGGACGCGATTCCAATTCCAAGCGCCTTGGCGTTAAGGCCTATGGCGGCGAAACCGTCACCGCAGGTTCGATCCTGATTCGTCAGCGCGGCACTTCCGTCCTCCCTGGCCTGAATGTTGGCCAAGGCAAAGACGACACTCTGTTCGCTCTGACCGATGGCATCGTCACCTTCGAAACCATCAAGCGTGGTCTCCGCACCCGCAAGCGCATCAGCGTTGCAACCGCCGGCTGATTCGCCGACGTCCATCGCTCCACTCAAAGCCCCAGCACCTCAGGTGCTGGGGCTTTTTGCTGTCAGAGCGGACGATAGGCCCGTGTGGTGATCAGGAAAGGATGGAACACCTCCAGGAAGCGGCCCTGCAAGGTGCGGAAAAAACTCTCCACTAACGCAGGGTCATCGAAGTGGAATGGATATTCACCGTGATGGCCTTTGAAGAAGTACCAGTTCAATAGGGCTATGGCATCTGGAGCCATGGCGGCATGAAAGCACTCCAACTGAGCCGAGGGGTCCGGCAGGTGCTCAAGCACATCCAGGCACACAACCGTGTCAAAGCGCTGGCCAGCGCAGCTCTCGAGATCACGGTGCACTGACACACGATCTCCCAACCCCAGGGCTGTCGCACGTTCGGCCACAAACGCTCTGTTGTGAGGGTTCAGATCCACAAACCAAACGTGCTCCACATCGGGCAGCGCAGCGGCGGAGAGGGCGTGGGTGCCAATCCCCCCGCCGAAATCGAGCACATGCCCGCGGGCGAACTGCTGCTGCAGCCGCAACGTGTCGGCGATGTAATCCGCACTGCCGAGATGCCAGGCCGCCAACTCCAGCAGGTGGCCGGTGCCCACGGTGTCTTCGTAAAAGCCGGTGGCATCATCCGGCTGAAAGGCACCTGGATGCAGGGCCGCCAGATCGTCCGTGCTGCGGGCGAGCCGGGCTTCCACCTCCTCCAACGGCAGGGAGAGGTAGGAGCTCAGATGCGCCTTCACGGCCAGGCCGTCCTTAAGGAAAGCCGACACATCCACGCCTCGGGACAAAAGCTCTTGCATGGACTGGTAAGACGCCGCGGCCAACCTACCGGGCAGCTTGAACTGGCACAGTCATCCCAGATGCATGCATGCGCTGGTGGACGCTCCTTGCGGCTTTGTGGTGATCGACAAGCCCGCAGGTCTCACCTCCCACACCTGTGTCAGCCGGCTGCGGCGTTGCTTCGGCCTGAAACGGGTGGGCCATGGAGGCACCTTGGATCCTGCCGTCACCGGCGTCCTACCCATTGCCCTGGGACCCGCCACGCGGTTGCTGCCCTATCTACCGGGCGAAAAAACCTACCGAGGCCGTGTTCAGCTGGGCCGCACCACCAGCAGCGATGACCTCGAAGGCAACCTGCTGACGACTCGCCCCTGGCCCCAGCTCAGCAGGGACGACCTTGAAAGGAGCTTGGAGCACTTCCGCGGCCCCATCCAACAACGTCCGCCCCAGGTGTCGGCGGTGCATGTGGATGGAGTACGGGCGCACGAACGGGCGCGCCGTGGAGAACAGATGCAGTTACCCCCGCGACCGGTGACCATCCACCGGCTTGAGCTCTTGAGCTGGGAGGCCTCCAGCGGTCAACTCGAGCTGGAGGTGCATTGCTCGGCTGGCACCTACATCCGTTCGCTCGCCCGCGATCTTGGAGAGCAGCTTGGGTGCGGTGGCTGCCTGGCCAGCCTGCGCCGTACGCAGGCCCTCGGGTTCGAGATCGATCAGGCCGTCGCCCTGCCGGACTGGCCTGAAGCTGGCGAACAGGATTCCATCACCAAACCACCGCTGATGGCGCCGCAGCAAGCCCTGCACCATCTGGCCCACTACCGCGCAACATCCCAGCAAAACGACGACTGGCGCTGCGGTCGACGCCTCACACTCCCCCCGGAACTCGGCGAACCAGGGGATCCAGTGGTGGTCCTCAGCGAAGCCGACCAGATGCTGGGCCTAGGGCTGCTGGAGAGCGGCGGCCAACTACGACCCAAGGTGGTGTTCGACGCTCGGGGCTGAAACTTGAACCGGGTCGGAATCACGGCCGGTACCCTTCCCTGCAGTTCCCGGGCACACACAACGCGATGGCCGGCCACAGCAAATGGGCCCAAATCAAACGCACCAAAGCGGTGGTCGATGCCAAGCGCGGGGCTGTGTTCACCCGCATTGGTCGCGAGATCACGGTGGCGGCTCGCGCCGGGGGCGATCCAGCCGGCAATTTTCAACTGCGGACTGCCATCGCCAAAGCCAAAGCCGCCGGAGTGCCCGCCGCCAACATCGAACGCGCCATTGCCAAAGGCTCTGGCCAAGGGGGAGATGGGGCCAATCAGCTGGAAACAATCCGCTATGAGGGCTATGCCCCCGGTGGCGTGGCAGTGCTGGTGGATGCCCTCACCGACAACCGCAACCGCACGGCCGCTGACATTCGCCTGGCCTTCAGTAAAAACGGAGGCAATTTGGGGGAGAGCGGCTGCGTCAGCTATCTGTTCAGTCACCGCAGCGAGGTGCGCATCAGCCCTCCCCGCAGTTCAGTACAACCCAGCGCCGCAGCCAATCTCGACGAAGAGGCGTTGCTGGAAGGTCTGCTCGATCTGGATGCCGATGGCTACGAGCTCAGCGGCGACGGCACGGCGTTGGTGCACGGACCGTTCGAAGCCCTTGAGGCACTGCAGAACGGCCTTAGGGATCAGGGCTGGAACGTGCAGGAATGGGAGCACTGCTGGCATCCCCTCACCCAGGTCAACCTGAGTGACACCGAGACCGCCA
>JAAZVJ010000160.1 GCA_018623675.1 Synechococcus sp. HW_metabat.54
CAGCAGGGTGACCTCCCAGGCCAACCTTGGCTGCACGTAGGCCAGCAGGGGGCTTCGCAGCCGTTCAAGCCTCTGAAGCCCCTGCGGCTCACCCTTCTGATACCAGAGGTGGTGTTGCCACCAAGAAATCAACCACAGTTGTTGCTCGCCGCTCAAAGCCTCGGTGAGATCCCTGGCCAGGCCCAGGGCTTCCGCTGGCTTGGTGGGCAACACAGTGAGCCGCTCCCGCAGGCTTTCAGGCACCGCTTGCCACTGTTCGGCATGGCTGAGCAGTGCCCCAGGGGATCCGGCCGCCAGGGCCTGCAACTCCGCATGGGCCATGGCTGAGGTCGCATGGGCGCACTGTTCTGGATCCAGGCGCTCAATCACTGTGGCCATCTGCGCTGGATCCAGGCGAGTGAAGCTGATCTGCTGACAGCGGGAGCGAATGGTGGTGAGCAAACGATCGGGCGCCGCCGACAGCAGGATCAACAACCCATGACCTGGTTCTTCCAAGGTTTTGAGCAGCGCATTCGCCGCCGCTTCCGCCATCGCCTCGGGGTCTTCGATCACCACCAACCCGCGGGCCGACTCCAACGGCTGACGCGCCAAAAACCGACTGACCTCACGCACCTGATCCAGACGCACCTGGGGTGGGGTGCGCTTGCTCACACCCGCCTCGTCTGCCTCTGAACGGGGAATCAGACGCCCTTGATGGGAATAACTGGGTTCCACCCAGAGCAAATCAGGATGGTTACGGGCTTCCAAACGGCGCCGCTCCCGCAGATTTTCGGAGCCGTCCTGCAGCACGCCTTCCAGAAAGCGCAACGCCGCCAAACGCCGCCCCACGCCATCTGGCCCCGCAAACAGATAGGCGGGTGCCACCCGGCCACGATCCAAGGCCGCCTCCAGCAACAGCACCGCCTGCTGCTGACCCACCAGATCACCAAACAGATCAGCCATCAGTTCTCGAGGGCGAACGCCACCTGCAACCGACTTTGGATCTGGAGCGCAACAGCATCAGCCTCCTGATCAGCGTCAATCGTCCACCAATTCCGGGCTGCTGCAAGGGCACCAAAGCCATCGCACACCCGCTGCAGGAAGGCCTCACCAGCCGCTTCAATCCGATCATTGGTTTGATGGGCCCTGCGGGCCAAGCTGGTTTGCAGCGGCAACGCCAGCCAAACGGTGGCATCGGGCTGCAAACCCCCCGTTGCGATCTGCTCCAACTGCTGGATCAGATCACGATCCAACTGACGGCCATAACCTTGATACGCCAGGGTCGAGCCCGCGAAACGATCGCTGACCACCCAGTCGCCCCGCTCCAGGGCAGGCCGAATCACCCGCTCGACATGCTGGGCCCGATCCGCCGCATAGAGCAGAAGTTCGGCCACAACTCCTGGAGCTGAAGCCTCAGGTGGATGCAGCAACAACTGACGCAAAGCCTGGCCAAGAGGAGTCCCCCCAGGCTCACGGGTCTGCACCAAAGCAGCCCCATCAGGCATCAAACCACTGCTGGGCAACCACTCCACCAAACGCTCCAACTGGGTGGTTTTGCCGCAACCATCAATGCCTTCAACAACAAGGAAACGTCCGCGTTGATCGGTCATGGCAGCCGCAAACTCAGGGCATTGAGCACCACCGTGATCGAGCTCAGCGCCATCAACAAAGCGGCCAACGGTGGCGACAACAACAGCCCAAAACCGGGCAACAACACTCCAGCCGCCACGGGCAACGCCAAAAGGTTGTAACCAAAGGCCCAAAACAGGTTCTGGCGAATTTTGGCCATGGTGCGCTGAGCCAACTGCAGGGCCTCTGGCACAGCTTCAAGCCGATCCCCCAGCAACACCAAATCCGCGGTGTCTTGCGCGATCTGAGTACCCGTACCAACGGCAATGCCTAGATCGGCTGCTGCCAAAGCTGGAGCATCGTTGATGCCATCCCCCACCATCGGCACCCGTCCGTCAACCCGGAAGTGCTCGAGCCGCTCCAGCTTTTGATCGGGCAGAAGCTGCCAAGCCAACTGGTCGGGCTGAAAACCCAAAGCGGCCCCGAGCCGCTGCACTGATGGCTGACGATCGCCGCTGAGCATGGCCAGTTCAAGGCCCTGGCCTCTCAGGCGTTGGAGAGCAACGGAGGCATCCGGTCGCAGCCGATCATCCACACACACCAACCCCAGAGGCTCATCCCCGAGGGCAACAGCCACCACAGACTTCCCCTGCGCGGTGGCGACATCGAGGGCCTCTTGCAATCTCTGAGGCCAAGCCACCCCTTCCCGCTGCAACCATTCGGGTGCACCCACACGCACGGTGCCATCCACATCCTCCAATTCACCGGCCAAACCCGCTCCTGGAGTCGTGCGACTGGCAAGCACCGGAAGCAGGGGCAAATGGCGGCGCTGGGCTTCTTGCAGCAGCGCATAGGCCAAGGGATGACGGCTGGTGTTCTCAACACTGGCCGCCAATTGCAGCGTGCGGGCCGGATCGGCGCTCGCCAGCACATCTGATACCAACGGCCGGCCCAAGGTGAGGGTGCCGGTCTTGTCGAACACCACCCGCGTCAAAGACGCCGCCAACTCGATCACATCACCACCACGGAACAACCAGCCCTGGCGAGCCGCCAAACCCGACGAAACCGTGATCACCGTGGGGGTGGCAAGGCCAAGCGCACAGGGGCAGGCAATCACCAACACAGCAATGGCGAGCTGCAAGGCCAAACCCAATGGAGTTTCCGCCCCAGCCCCCAACGCCCCATGCAAACCATGGCCATGGGCTGCAGCGGCATGGGCGCCGTGGTGATGGGCCGCTTCCATCGGTGCTGCGAGCACTTGCGGCCATAGCCGCGGCCCCACCTGCCACCAAAAGAGAAAGGTGAAAGTCGCCAGGCTGATCACGCCGTAGCAGAACACGCCTGCCACACGGTCAGCGAGGCCTTGGATCGGAGCCTTACGGGCCTGGGCCTGCTCCACCATGGCGATGATCCTGGCCAGCGCCGTCTCCGCGCCGACGCGCTGCACTTCCAGCTCAAGGGTGGCCTCCAGATTGAGGCTGCCCGACGACAGCTCCGTACCGGGGGCAGCCTCCAACGGAAGGGGCTCCCCAGTGAGACTGGACACATCCACAGCAGAACATCCGTCGGTGACCACCCCATCAACGGGAATGCGGTCTCCAGCCAGGAGTTGCAACCGCTCTCCAGGACGCAGAGCCGCCACCGGCACGTCTCGGACGCTGCCATCAGCCATCACCAGCCGAGCCTGATCAGGCTGCAGAGCTGCCAACTGCTGCAAGGCCTGCCCCGTACGCAACCGGGCCCGTTCCTCCAGGAAACGCCCCAGAAGCACGAAGCCCAGCAGCATCACGGGCTCATTGAAAAAGCAAGGCCAGCCCACCTGGGGCCAGATCAGGGCCACGATGCTGGCGAGATAGGCACTACCCACGCCAAGGCCCACCAAGGTGTCCATGCTGGGGGCTCCAGCTCGCACCGCTTTCCAGCCGCCCACCAAGATCGGGCGGCCTGGCCCCAAAAGGGCCACCGTGGCCAAAGCGGCATGGAACGGGAGTTGGCCCACCACCGGCAACTGCAGGTGACCGCCTTCAGCAAGGTGCCCGAGCACGGAGAGCACCAACAACACCAACGCCACCATCAATTGGCGCCACTGACGCCACCAACCCCAACTGCGACTCTCCGTTGCAGCTGTGGACGCACCACC
>JAAZVJ010000013.1 GCA_018623675.1 Synechococcus sp. HW_metabat.54
CACGAGCGCAACGCTCACAACTTCCCCCTCGACCTGGCTGCTGCTGAGTCCACTCCTGTGGCTCTGCAAGCTCCTGCCATCGGCTGAGGCTGAAGTCCAAACAACGGCTCAGCTCAGCTGAACCGGAAAGCCCCCTCCTCGGAGGGGGCTTTTTGTTGGCTGCTTGTCAGCAGATCAACCCAGCCAGGCACTGCTTAACCTTCGCTCCACATCCACTGAACTGCTTTCAAGACCTTGATCGAGCTTGTTCTTTCCGCTGGGCTGGCCTTCATCATGTTGAGCCTGGGTCTGTCGTTACAACCAGCTGATTTCACGCGGGCCTTGCGACAACCGCGAGCACTTCTGGCTGGGGCCCTTGCCCAGGTGGTCTTGTTGCCTGTCGTGGCCTTGAGCTTGTTGTGGCTCTCTGGCCTGGAAGGCGACCTTGCTGTTGGCGTGATGATTCTGAGCTGTTGCCCAGGTGGCATCACCTCCAATGTGATGACACGCCTCTCCCGGGGTGATGTGGCGTTGTCGATCTCCTACACCGCACTCGCCAGCTTGGTCACGGCCATCAGCATGCCGCTGGTCCTTGGTGTGACAGCACCGTTGTTTCTGCCGGAGAGAGCGATGGAACTCTCGATCCTGCCCCTCAGCATCAAAGTGTTCTCGATCGCCACCGTGCCTGTGCTCATTGGTGTGTGGTTCAAGCAAAGAGCGCCGGGATTCGCTGCACGTGTCGAGCCGGCTGCAAGTCGGCTGGCCAATCTCCTGTTTGGGCTAATCGTGGTGGGCACCTTGACCAGCCAGTGGAGCGTGTTCACCTCCAATTTCCCCACCTTGGCCCCCACGCTCCTGAGCCTGAATCTGCTGATGGTGGCCGTTGGTCTTGGGCTTGGTGCGCTGCTGCGTTTGCCGAGGGCTCAGGCCACCACGTTGTCCATCGAAGCCGGCTTTCAGAACGGCACCATCGGGATCGTGGTTGGCTCTCTGATTGGCCCCGCAGTGATGAACGGAGGCCTCAACAGCTTCAGTCTCCCTTCGGCTGTTTACGGCGTGCTGATGACGGTCACCATCATTCCCTTCGTCCTCTGGAGGCGGGGCCTCTGCCCAGCCTCCTGAGCAATCCTTTGCTCAAGAGCACACCCGGCAGCAGGGTTGATCTGCCCATTCGCTGCTGACGATTAATCCCCGGGTCACTCCTGCAAGAGGAGAAGACCTTTGGATCAGTCCAAAAAGAAAGCCGATGACCTGACTTGAACAGGCGACCCACGCTTTACGAAAGCGTTGCTCTACCAGCTGAGCTACATCGGCAACGAGAGGAACTTAACATTTGACATTGCGTCGTTTAAGGCTTGAACGGTCAGAACCCCAATGGTCTCGATCCAGCCCTGAAAGAGCGTCTTCTGCGGGAATCACGCACCCCCTGGAGAGGCCTCAGGAGGCTGCTCTGGGTTGCTCTCTTCGCCTCCGGGGGGTTGGGTCTGTTCGTGATGAGTTTCCGTGTCAGCGCCGGCGACAATGTCGTGCTCACTGATCTGGCGATCCAGGTCGGCGCTGTGGTTCTCTTCGGTGGTTTGCTCTGGTTCGACCGTTCCCGTGACAGCTGAGTTTTCTGCGGTGAGCTGAACTGCATTGGAGTGATCCACTACCGGGATCGTGTCCGCTTCACCGGCTTCGTTCGACATTTCAGTGATGTCGTCACTGGTTGGTTCAGAAATCGATGGCTCGGTGCTGCTCTCTTCGCTTTCTCCTAAAGCAACGCTGCTTTCCTGGGGCTGTTGGTCTGCATCTGCAGTGGCTGGAGAGGGAATGCCCGCGGTATTGGCTTCATCGGTCGACGAAGAGCTGGTCGATTTGATCGGGGGCTCCCAGTCCAGGGAGGGCATGTTGAGTAGCCCAAGTCCGAAGGACGTGGTGGAGCTTTGCAGCGCCGCGTCATTCAGTGGGCTCAAAGACTCGATCACACGCGCCTCGCGAGTGAGCAGCCATGCGCTCTGAACCAGTTGTTGCCATTGCCAGAGCAGCAAGGCCAACAAGGGCCCAGCGCAGAGAAGGCTCCCCAGCCGGCTGCCGTTGCTCAGGGGGGACAGGTCGGCAACGAGCAGCGCTGAGCTGTCGATCCACCAAACGGTGAACAGAAGCGGAAGGGCTCCAGCGGCTTGAAGCAGCTTCAAGGGAAATGTGCCTTGAGCAGCACTGAGCTGTCGTTGTAAAGCACTACGACCCATCAACGGCCGTCTGACCAGAAGCAGGGATCCCCAATCAGGGGGACGCTTCCAGAGCAGAAAGGTGGGAACGAGAACGCCAATGGCCCAGATCAACACCCGTTCCAGGCCAGGGACGGGACCAACGTCCGCTGCCGCAAGCACCAGCCTGAGCAGCAGCAACTCCAACGGAATCACACCGATGGCAAGACACTGAAGCCAGAGCAGGGGCTCGCGGCGGGAACTCACGATGGTCTGAGCGGAGGGAACAACGATCAGGTGCTGAGCTTGCGGCGTTGGGTGACCATCTTGAAGCCTTCAATCCGGTCGCCTTCTTCCCAGTTAGCAAATCGATCACAGCCAATGCCGCACTCGAAGCCTGTGGCCACTTCCTTGACGTCGTCTTTGTTGCGACGCAAGGAGTCGAGATCGCCCTCGTAGACCACTTCCTTGCCACGACGCACCCGCACTTTGCAGTTGCGTTGCAGCTTGCCGGTCGTGACGTAACAGCCAGCCACAGCGCTCTTGCCGATCGTGAAGATGGCGCGCACTTCCGCTTCTCCAAGAGGCTCTTCCACCAATTCGGGCTCGAGAAGACCCTCCATGGCGAGCTGAATGTCCTCCAGAAGCTTGTAGATCACGTCGTAATCACGCACATCCACGCCGGTGGCATCAGCAGCACGCTTGGCGCCGGAGGCCATTGAGGTGTTGAAGCCCACGATCACAGCACCGGATGCAGCGGCTAGGTCCACATCGGTTTCGGTGACTTCGCCCGGTGCCGACAGGAGAACACGCACCTGAACCTCGTCCTTCGGCAGTTGCTCGAGCGATCCGAGGATTGCTTCCACACTGCCTTGAACGTCGGCTTTGAGGATGAGGTTGAGCTCCTTGAGCTCGCCGTCGCTGGCCTGGCCAGACATGGCGGTGAGCGAAACGCGCCGTGATGCCATCTGCTGGGCCAGGCGAGTTGCACGGGCGTCGGAGGCGCGATCGCCCACAACGGCGCGGGCCGATTTCTCGTCGGGGTAAACCTCGAACTCGTCGCCTGCCGTTGGCACTTCGCTGAAGCCAAGTGCTTCAACCGCAAAGGAAGGGCCAGCTTCCTTCACGCGTTTGCCGGCGTCATCGACCATGGCGCGAACCTTGCCGAGCACAGGGCCAGCTGCCAACACATCACCGGTTTTGAGGGTGCCGTTCTGGACCAGCAGGGTGGCCACTGGGCCTTTGGCTTTGTCGAGGTGCGCTTCGATCACGGTGCCTCGCGCCAGGCGGTCGGGGTTGGCCTGCAGGTCTTCCACTTCGGTGACCAGCAGGATCATCTCGAGAAGTTTGTCGATGTTCTCGCCCTTGATGGCACTCACGGGAACCATCACGACGTCGCCACCCCATTCCTCTGCGAGCAGGTTTTGCTCCGAGAGCTCTTGCTTCACCCGGTCAGGAGAGGCCCCTTCCTTGTCGCACTTGTTGATGGCGACAACGATTGGAACTTCGGCCGCGCGGGCGTGGCTGATGGCTTCCAAGGTCTGAGGACGCACGCCGTCGTCAGCCGCTACCACCAACACCGCCACGTCGGTGACTTTGGTGCCTCGGGCACGCATGGCCGTAAAGGCTTCGTGACCAGGGGTGTCGAGGAAGGTGATTTTGCGGGGCTGTTCGTTGACGTCGATTTCGACCTGATAGGCACCGATGTGCTGGGTGATGCCACCGGCTTCGCCAGCCGCCACCCGTGCCTTGCGGATCGCGTCGAGCAAGCTGGTTTTGCCGTGGTCGACGTGGCCCATCACGGTGACCACGGGTGGACGACGGATCAAATGCTCGAGGTCTTTCTCCTCGATCATTTCGACGGTCTTCTTCGCCGCCTCTTCCACATCATCCTGGAGAACAGGAACACCGAATTCGTCGGCCACTGCCTCGATGGTGGGCATGTCGAGGGTCTGGGTGACCGTGGCGATGATGCCCTTGAAGAACAGGGATTTGATGATCTCGGAGCTCTCCACGCTGAGCATGTCGGCGAGCTCCTGCACCGTGAGGTTGTCCTCCGGCACCACGATCATTTCGGGCCGTACCTGCTTGGCCTCCCGCGCTGCACGCAGCTCCATGGCGCGGCGACGCTGGCGCTGACGTGCCGTTTCTTTGCGGCGTTTGCGCACTGCAGCGACGGGTTTCGCTGTGGTGCGTTGCTGAGATTTCGGCTTGGCTGGACGGGCCAGGCTGGCCGACAGCACCATGGCCTCCTGTTCACCGGCGTAGCCGCCGGTTTGTGCAGCAAAGGCGTCGTCGTTCTCGCCAATGATGTGAACCTTCTGGCGCTGCTTCTGAGGCGAGCGGCTGCGCAAGGCTTCCAGCTTGGCGCTGTCATCCCAGTCGGGACGTCCAGGACGCCGTTGTCCGCCGGCACCTGGAGCGGGTCGGTAGCCCGGACGACGGGGTGCCGCGGCAGGGGATGGAGGCGTAGGCCTCGACACGGGAGGCGTGGCCTTGCGTTCCGGACCATCCGCCGTGCGAGGACCGACAGTGCTGCCATCGGGACGGCGTGGCGGCGGAGCACCAGGGCGGCCACTGGGTTTCTGCAGCTGCATGAGCTGGCCCGGTGCGACGGGTTTGCGCATGCCACTGGGCATTCCAGGGCGGGTTGGTGCAGCAGGCCGACCGTTGCTGTCGCGTCCGCCAGCTCCCTGGCCATCACGGCGGATGGGCTTGCCCACCAGCTCCACAGGGTTAGCAGCTGGTCGAGGACCGCCCGGTCGATTCACGCCTGCGCGGCCTGCTCCTGGGCGTGAGGGAGCGCCTGGTCGTTGTGGAGCACCAGGCCGTTGCGGCATGGCTGGCCGCTGATTTTGATTAGGGGCCTGCACAGGGCGTGGGCTGACGCCAGGACGCTGGCCTTGTGCTGACCGGGTGGGAGCTCCAGGTGGTCGTTTGGGTTGTGGACGACCCACAAGTTCCGGCCTGGACACCGGTTTCTGCGGGCTGGGAATCGTGCGTTTGACCGGTGCTGGAGCCGAGGGGCGGGGGGCTCCACCACCCTTCGCCTGAACAGGACGTGGGCTTGGGGTGAGTGGCTTGTTCGCCACGGGCTTTGGACTCGGCGCCGCCGGGCGAGACGGGGGCGCGGATGGTTTGCTGCTGGGTGCTGCAGCCGCAGGACGCGCTGGAGGAGCCTTCGCAGCTGCTGCGGGCTTCGCGGCGGCTGGTGCTGCCTTGACCGGTGCAGGCCGGCTGACTGGAGCACTGGCTGCGGCCTGACGCGCGACCGGTTGCTTCGGAGCTGCTGATGTGGCTGGCTTGGCCGCAGGCGCAGAAGCCGCCGGACGGGCCGGTGCTGGCTGGGGCTTCGCGGCAGGTGGCTTCACCGGTGCAGGAGCTGCCGGCTTGGCTGCAGCTGGTGCCGATGGCGCTGCTGGGGCGTCGGCCTTCTTCACAGACAAAATCGCTTTGCCCGCCGGCGGCTTCGCGGCTGTTGCAGGCTTGCTGCCCTGCTTCAGCAGGCTGCGAATTTTGCCTGCTTCTGCCTCACTGATGGAGCTGCTGTGGCTTTTTGCCGCAATGGACAGCTTTTCAGCGGCATCCAGCACGTCTTTGTTGTCCAGGCCCATGTCCTTGGACAGCTCATAAATTCTGACTTTGCCGCTGCTGGTCATTCAGGTCTCCGGTCGGTCCGGGCACTTGGGCCTCGGGGCTCCAGACAAGCTGGTGCCAATGTTCATCTTGCCTCAGCGGCTGGTTCTCTCGGAAGAGAGCCGCTCCTGCAACACCGCGATCAGACTGTCTGGAACCTGGCAACGCAGGGCCTTATTCAGTCGTTTTCGGCGGCGTGCCTCATCCAGGCAGGTCTCGGTCGGACAGAGATAGGCCGATCGACCCATCCCCCGATCCAAGAGGACCCCATCTTGATGGTCGCGGATCACCCGCCACAGCAGCTGGCGATCCAGCAGCTGTCGACAGGCTACGCAGCGACGCAGGACAGGGCGTGGCTCGTTCACCGGGCTCCGTCCTCGTCTTCGCTGTTGACGGTGTTGTCGCCAGTGGCTTCATCAACAGAGGTGTCCTCGGTTGGCTGTGGTTCGGCCAGCTCACCTTCTTCGTTGGCTTGGTCTTCAACGCCCTCTTCGCCGTACTCCTCCTCGTCTTCCGGCAGGGGATACAGCTCGCGAAGGCGCGCATCTTCTTCGGCCCGTGCGGCTTGCTCCGCCGCAAGCCGCTCCTCGGCTTCCCGTTGCAGAGCTTCCTCTTCCTCGCGTTGCGAGATCAGCTCAGCAACAACGGCATCTTCGCTGGCCTGGTCGTATTCCTGGGAGTTTTTGATGTCGATCTTCCAACCGGTCAGACGGGCTGCCAGGCGAACGTTCTGACCCTCTCGGCCGATCGCCAAGCTCAGTTGGTCGGGGGGAACGAGCACGTGGGCGTGCTGGCCCACGGGGTCGACCAGGCGCACCATTTCGACCCGTGCTGGGCTGAGGGAATTGGCGATGTATTGGCCAGGGTCTTGAGACCAGCGAATCACGTCGATCTTTTCGCCGCGTAGTTCGTTTACCACCTGCTGGATTCGAGATCCGCGGGCACCGATGCAGGCACCCACTGGATCAACTTCGCGTTCGATGCTGTCGACAGCCACCTTGGTGCGGGGGCCCACCGATCGGGAGGGGGGATTGGCTTCGCGGGCCACAGCCACGATGCGCACCGAACCTTCTTGAATCTCTGGGACCTCGTTTTCGAAGAGGTAGACAACCAGGCCTGCGTTCGCGCGGCTCACGAAGAGCTGGGGTCCACGACGAGGCACTTCGCTCACTTCTTTGAGGAAGACTTTGAACGTGGCGTTGGCCCGATAGTTGTCGTTGGGGAGCTGATCGCGGCGGGGGAGTTCAGCCTCCACCTCAGGCCTTCCAAGGCCGGAACTCACGGCCATGATCACCGACTGGCGTTCGAAGCGAATCACCCGCGCGGTCAGCACTGGATCTTCGAGGTCGGCGAATTCTTCCTGGATCATGCGTCGCTGCTGGTCACGCAGCTTTTGCGCCAGCACCTGCTTGGTGGTGGCCGCCGCCATTCGGCCGAATTCTTCTTTTTCTGGGGTGACGTCGAGCACCACGGTGTCGCCGACCTGGGCGTCTTCCGCCACTTGCATCACTTCGGCAAGAGCGATCTGGTGGTCATCGCTCTCCACCTCTTCAACAATGATCTTGCTCGCCAGTACGCGGTAGCCCTCTTCGTCGAGATCGAGGGCGACATCGAAATTGCTGAAATATTCCTCGTCGAAAGGATCGTCGTTGATCCCCAGGTAAAGGGTGCGGCGATAGCGCTCATATCCCTTCAGCAGGGCTTCCCTCAAGGCAGCCTCCACAACCTGAGGCGGCAGCTTCTTCTCTTCGCTGATGTCGTCGATCAGGTTGCTGAGGCCGGGAAGGAGAACGAGTGCCATCGAGGGCGCAAATTGGAGGGAATGTGGAAGGTCGTTGGGTCGACCGATGGGAAAGGTTCCGGAACTAGCTGGTGGGGCTAGTCAGACGAACGTTTGAAACAGCAGTGCGGGGGATGCGTTTGATCCTGCCCTTGATGTTGATTTCAAGGTGATCTGCGTTCCGATCCAGAAGGGAGCCAGCCAAGGTCTGTGAATGGCCATCACCATCCTCGAAGCTGACCTCCACAGGGAAGCCCTTGAAGGTCTGGAAGTCGCGATCGCTTTGCAGCAAGTCTCCGATTCCAGGACTGCTGATTTCGAGGACATACGCCTCACTCAGCAGGGAGGACGCCTCAATGGCATCACCCATGGGGCCGCTGAACCCGGCGCAGTCATCAAGGGTGACATCTTCACCACTCGCACGCCTGATCTGAATCTGCACCGTCATCGGGCGAAGGTGAGTCAGCACCTGGAGATCCACGAGCTCAAATCCCTGGTCACCAGCGGCACTCGCTGCGACAGAGGTGAGATCTGGCAGAAGGGGGTGAGGCAACGAGGGGGAGGAAGTGTCGGGCTCAGGCCCGACGGCTGATGCTGAGATCACCCTCCTGGTGAGAGGAACTCGCCAGGCCTTTGGTCAATGTAGTGGATCGCCTGCAGGGGGTTCCCCAAGCATCTTGGGGCTATGTCAGTGACAGCCTTGTACTGAAATGCGGTAGCTGAAGCCTGTGGCGCCAGGGTCCTTGTTGGCTCCGACCCGAAAATTCACCTGACTGACGGCTTTCCCTGAAGGGGCGGTGAATGGGCCGAACTGAGCTCCGCTACCAGTGGGTGGCTTCATCGCTTGGTTCACAACCTTGAGGTTCCCTCCATCTGTGAACTTCAGGAAGGCTTCCACGGGATAGGAACCGGGATTGCTGTCCGTTGAATCAGCGGTGAAGAAAAGCTTGAACGTCCGGTAGGGCTTGTTGACCACAAAATCGGTGTTCCAGTTCGTGCGGCCGACAGCCCGACCGATCAACCCTTTGGGGCGTTCGACCTTTTTCTTGACGATCCAGGGCTTCGGGCCGTTGCCGTTCCCGCCAATGGGCATCAAAAACTCGCAAGCGGCTTCGGCTCCTGCCCCTGCCAGCAGAGCACCGATCGCCAGACCAGTGAGGGCGCTGAAGACGGTTTGACGGTGGGACAGCACGGCATTCAGTTGATCTCCTTTCACTGTGAAAAGAGGGTTGCTAACTGTCCACTTGTTGGTCTGCGAATCAGTGCGAGATCGGCACGTTTGGAACCAAACTCAGGCAGCTGTATTTGTTCCGGGCGGCTTGTCGCCAAGCTCGATGGCTGGCACTTCTTCGTAGTAATCGCCCGGTTGCTTTTGTCCCCGTTTGTTGGGGTCCTGGTTGATGCACTGTTGTTTTTGCTCGTCAGTTTTGAGGTATTGGCAAACCCTGCCCCAGAGCTTGCTGCGCGTTCCGCTGCTGCCACTGCTGAAGAACACTTGGTCAACGCCACCGCTGGTGTCGATCTCAACCTGACAGAGGGCACAGCGTTGCCTTTGGCTCTGGGGGGCGGTCATCGCAATCGCTACACAGTGGCCGAAAGCTAAAGCCTGTGGAAGGCGGTCAGAGTTCGCTCAGGCTTCCTAGGTTTCATCGAGGCTCACCTCGGCGTGGTTTCTGTCATGCGTTTGCTTTGGCCCGTTCTTGGCAGGTTTGTTCAATTCCTGCTGCTGGTGCTGGCCCTGGGGGTGGCTCCCGGTTCGGCCATGGCAGCGGAAACCCCCCATAGTTTTGTGGCGGATGCTGTGCGCCGCGTGGCACCTTCCGTGGTGCGGATTGACACCGAGCGGGCTGTCCAGCGTCAGGCTTATGACCCCACGCTGATCGACCCCTTATTACGAGATCTGCTGGGTGATCCCATCGGAATGGAACGCGAACGGGGTCAGGGCTCCGGAGTCGTCATCGACGGCAATGGCTTGATTCTCACCAATGCCCATGTTGTTGAGCGGGTGGATGAGGTGAGCGTCACGCTTGCCGATGGTGAACAGCGTGATGGGCGTGTGGTGGGTACCGATCCAGTCACAGACCTGGCCTTGGTCCGTCTTGATCAGGGAGTCTCACCAGCGTCAGCCCCCCTTGGAGATTCGGAGGCTCTTGATGTGGGCGATTGGGCCATTGCCCTCGGCACGCCCTATGGCCTTGAGCGAACGGTCACGTTGGGCATTGTCAGCAGCTTGCATCGGAATATCAGCAGTCTTGGCTTTGCTGACAAGCGTCTTGACCTCATCCAAACGGACGCCGCCATTAATCCCGGCAACTCGGGCGGCCCTTTGGTGAATGCAAGCGGTGAGGTGATCGGGATCAACACGCTGGTGCGCTCGGGTCCCGGAGCCGGATTGGGATTTGCGATCCCGATCAATCTTGCCCACCGAGTTGCTGATCAACTCGTGGCTGAGGGGCAAGTGGTGCATCCCTACCTGGGCCTTCAGTTGGTTCCTCTGACGGCTCGGATTGCACGTGAGCACAACAAAGATCCCAATGCATTGCTCCAGCTGCCTGAGCGTTCGGGCGCTTTAGTTCAGACCGTGGTTCCCGATAGCCCCGCTCAAAAAGCTGGCTTGCATCGTGGGGATGTGGTGATTAGTGCTGGCGAGACGGTTGTGGTCGATCCACAGTCTTTGCTCACCGAGGTCGATCGCGCTGAACTGAATACACCTCTGCCTCTGGAGGTGCTTCGCAACGGCAAATCCCTGCAGCTGAGTGTCAAGCCGGCCCCATTGCCAGGCTTGGGGTGAAACCCTTGCTACGGTCGCGCCAGCCTTTGGCACTCGATAGACGGTGGATCTTCAGACCCAGATGAAACAGGCGGTGGCAGCCGCCGCGGTGGATCAGATCAAGGACGGCATGGTGTTGGGCCTGGGATCTGGTTCCACCGCTGCTCTGATGATTCAGGGCCTTGGCGCCAAGCTCGCCAGCGGCGAACTGAAGGACATCGTTGGCGTGACCACGTCTTTTCAGGGAGAGGTGCTCGCCGCCGAACTGAAGATTCCCCTTCTCAGTCTCAACGCTGTGGATCGCATTGATTTGGCGATCGATGGAGCTGATGAGGTTGATCCCGCCTTCCAGTTGATCAAGGGGGGTGGAGCTTGTCACGTGCAGGAAAAGCTCGTGGCTGCTCGAGCCGAACGCTTCGTTGTGGTTGTGGATTCCACCAAGCTGGTGGATCGCCTCAATCTGGGCTTCCTGCTGCCTGTGGAGGTTTTGCCTGGAGCTTGGCGCCAGGTTCAGCAGCAGCTTTCGGAGATGGGCGGTTCGGCAGAACTGCGGATGGCTCAGCGCAAGGCCGGCCCCGTGGTCACCGACCAGGGCAATCTGGTGCTTGACGTGAAAATGGACGGCGGGATTGAAGATCCGGCTGCGCTGGAGCTGGCCATTAACAACATCCCCGGTGTTCTCGAGAACGGCTTGTTCGTGAACTTGGCCGACGAAGTCTTGGTTGGCGAAGTCAAGGGTGATTCGGCCGGAGTGCGCAGCCTCGAGCGTCGCGGTTGATCGACTGAAGGGCTGAAGGGTGAGCGAGGGCGATCAGCCCAATCTCACCCGTACAGAGTTGGCGTGGCTGTGAAGGCCCTCGCTCTGCGCAAGCTGCTGCACTGCGCCACCAGTGGCTTCAAGCGCCGTTTTGTTGAAAGCAATCATGGAGGTGTGGCGCATAAAAGTTTCAACACAGAGGGCGCCGCTAAATCGTGCGGTCCCGCAGGTGGGAAGGGTGTGGTTCGGTCCTGCTAAGTAGTCGCCGACAGCTTCTGGAGACCAAGCGCCGATGAAAATGGCTCCGGCGTTGATGATTCTGTCTGCCAGTGCTTCGGGCCGCTCAACCAGCAGTTCCAGATGTTCTGGGGCAAAGCGATCACTGAGTTGGGCACAGGTTTCCAGGTTGTCGCACACCACAACCAAACCCCAGTCGCCCAGCGATTGACGGCAAATGGCTTCACGTGGATGCCCTTGAAGTTGCCGTTCCAACTCTGCTGGGAGTGCTTCGGCAAGTGCCGGCTCAGTGGTGAGCAGGATCGCGGCTGCCAGAGGGTCGTGCTCGGCCTGAGCCAAGAGATCAGCGGCCACTTGCTCAACTTGGGCGGTGTGGTCGGCGATCACCAACACTTCGCTAGGGCCTGCCAGGGAATCGATGCCGACCTGTCCGATTACAGCCTTTTTGGCCAGGGTCACGTAGAGGTTCCCCGGGCCTGAGATCACATCCACTTTCGGCACAGTTTCAGTGCCGAAAGCCAGCGCTGCGATGGCCTGGGCGCCACCAATCCGATACACCTCATGCACGCCTGCCAGGTGTGCGGCCGCCAGAACGGTGGTATTGACACACCCATCGGGGCCGGCCGGGGTGACCATCACCACGCGCTCGACGCCCGCGGCTTTGGCGGGTACAGCGTTCATCAGCACCGTGCTGGGGTACGCGGCACGACCGCCTGGCACATACAAACCAGCCCGTTGCACGGGGCGCCAGCGTCGACCAAGCCG